>CALEWF010000221.1 GCA_937925455.1 uncultured Flavobacteriales bacterium
GATTTCGTTTAACGGTAATACAGGTGCTAAACGGAGAAATTCTTCAGAAAGAATATTTTCTTAAAAACCTGCCATTCATTTTCTATGTAGCCATCTTATTAGCCATATACATTGCTAATGTTTTTTATGCAGAAAATAAAATTCGTGAAATAGCCATGATAGAAGAGCAAATAAAAGAACTGCATACTGAATATATTTCTTTAAAAGCATCGCTTACAGAACATTGTAAAGAACATCAACTGGATACTACACTTAGTAAATATGGAATTACCGTTTCAACGGTACCACCCAAGGTAGTACCAGTAACTAAAGAAGAAGCATTAAAAATCTATTAGGCATTGGATAAACGGAAAGACATATTGTGGAGAATTTACTTAGTGTATGTGGTGATGGGCTTATTTAGCCTGCTCATCGTGTACCGTATGTTCCACATCCAATTAGCCGAAGGAGATATGTGGAGAGCCCGTGCCGAAGAAATTTCAACACAGCAAATTAAAGTACAAGCTAATAGGGGAAATATTTTGGCAAGTGATGAAAGTTTTTTAGCAGTTTCTGTTCCGGTATATGACTTACGAATGGACACAAGAGCCGAAGGCATAACCCAGGAATTGTTTGATAAAGAAGTTGATTCATTAGCTATCTCACTGGCAACATTGTTTAAAGACAAATCTGCATCAGAATATAAGGAGTTACTTCGAAAAGGAAGAAAAGAAAAGAATAGGTATCTATTGATTCATCGCAATGTTACTGCTATGCAATTAGATAAGATTAAAAAATTTCCGCTATTCCGCATGGGTAAAAACAAGGGAGGAATGATTGCCGAACAAAAATCAAAGCGAATAAAACCATATGGAAACCTCGCAGCCAGAACTATCGGAAAAGAAGATGGAGAAAGTCAAGGTACAGGGCTTGAAAAAGCATACGATGAGTACCTGCGAGGCGAAGAAGGATTAAGGCTGATGGAAAAACTAAGCGGAAATGTATGGCGTCCTCTAGATACAGAAAATACTGTAGATCCAGTAGATGGATACGATATATATACCACAATAGATCCACGAATTCAAGACGTAGCAGAATCTGAATTAGAACGTCAATTAAGGATGCATAACGCTGGATATGGATGTGTAGCCTTGATGGAAGTAAGCACGGGAGATATTAAAGCCATTGCCAATCTAAAGCGGGCTGAAAATGGAAAATACTATGAAAGTTATAATTATATGATTGGTGAAGCATCTGATCCAGGCTCAACATTAAAACTAGCCACCATGATTGCTTTGCTGGAAGATGGGTTGGTAAAATTGGATGATAACGTAGAAACCGGAAATGGAGAAATGCGATTCTACAATCATACACTTACCGATTCGAAAAAAGGCGGACATGGTACAATTACCGTAAAACATGCCTTTGAAGTATCATCCAATATTGCAATGGCTAAACTGGTATTTAACAACTATAAAAACGATCCACAAAAGTTTGTTGACCATCTGAAAAGACTGCATTTAGATCGTCCCTTAGGAATAGAAATTCCGGGAGAGGCAACGCCTCGTATAAAAAATAAAACAGACAAAGATTGGTCAGGATTAACCTTACCCATGATGTCCATTGGCTATGAAAGCTTAGTAACTCCATTACAAATCTTAACTCTGTATAATGCCGTAGCAAATAATGGGCGTATGATGAAACCCCGTTTTGTGAAAGAAATTAGAAATAGGGGAACTATCGTAAAAACCATTCAGCCAGTAGTACTGGAAGAAAAAATTTGTTCTGATAAAACACTTCGCGATTGCAGAACCATGTTGGAAGGCGTGGTAGAAAACGGAACTGCCACCAACCTCAAAAACTCAGTGTACAAAATTGCAGGAAAAACAGGAACGGCAGTAATAGCAAATAACAATAAAGGCTACCGTTCACCATCAGGAAAAATTTATCGTGCTTCATTCTGTGGATATTTTCCGGCAGATAATCCTAAATACTCCTGCATTGTGGTGGTAAATGCTCCTTCAAATAATGTTTACTATGGCAACGTAGTAGCAGGACCAATATTTAAGGCCGTGGCAGATAAAGTGTATGCTTCAGCATTCGACATAAATCAGAATTACTATGTAACAAGAAAAGACCAATTTACCAATCGTATTCCGCAATGCAAATCCGGATATGTTTCAGACTTAAGAACAGTACTGAACAAACTTAACATTTCTAGTGAACTCAGGAACACAAGTTCAGAGGGAATTGTATATGCCGTAACGAATAAAAACTATGTTGAACTGAATGGTAAAGACATAAACTTTAAAACCATGCCGGATGTAAAAGGCATGGGCGCACGTGATGCACTGTATTTACTTGAAAAAATAGGATTGCAAGTTCGTATAAAAGGGAAAGGTGTAGTGCGCTATCAATCTATAGAACCAGGAACTCCAATTATACAAATTGCTGAAGTAATGATTGAATTAAGCTGATGAAACTGCTTAAAGACATATTGTACCGTGCAGGCATTGAAGAGGTAATGGGCTCAACCAACATTGCCATTGAAAATCTATGCATTGATTCGAGGGAAGCATCAAGATTTTCACTGTATATTGCTATGCGTGGAACAGTAAACGACGGGCATGAATTTATTGATCAAGCAATTGAAAACGGAGCAATAGCCGTAGTTTGTGAAGATTTTCCATTAATCTTAACAAGTGGAATTACTTACGTAAAAGTAAAAAATACCAAAGTAGCCTTAGGAAATATTGCTTCCAATTTCTATGATCATCCTTCATCAAAATTAAAACTGATTGGTGTTACCGGTACAAATGGAAAAACCACAGTAGCAACCGTTTTATATGACTTGTTTAGCAAACTGGGATATAGTTGTGGGCTAATTTCAACTGTTCGTAATAAAATTAATCAACAAGAAATTTCAGCTACACATACTACTCCGGATGCTATCACACTGAATCGGTTGTTATACCAAATGGTTGAAAAAAAATGTACTTACTGTTTTATGGAAGTAAGTTCACATGCCTTAGATCAAGGAAGAGTGGAAGCTATTGAATTTAAAGGAGGCATATTTACAAATATTACTCACGATCATTTAGATTACCACAAAACGTTTGAAAATTACATCCGTGCAAAGAAGAAATTATTTGACATGTTAAAGGAAGGCTCATTTGCACTGATAAATATGGATGACAAAAATGCACGGATTATGGTTCAAAATTGCCGTGCACAAATAAAAACGTATGCATTAAAATCAACAGCAGATTTTAAAGCCCGAATTATTGAAAACCAAATTGGAGGATTACACCTGATGATAGATAATACTGAATTGTATGCACAATTTATTGGCCACTTTAATGCATACAATTTGCTGGCTGTATATGCCACCGCATTATTACTGGGACAAGATAAAATGAATGTACTTACTACACTAAGTACACTAACCCCACCCGATGGAAGATTTCAAATAGTAAGAGGGCCTAAAGGGATTACTGCTATTGTTGATTATGCACATACTCCGGATGCACTGGAAAATGTTTTACAAACCATAAGAAATATTGTACAACATGATCAAAAAATAATTACGGTAGTTGGATGCGGAGGAAATAGGGATAAAGCTAAACGCCCCATTATGGCACGTGTATCTGCGCGTCTATCCGACAAATCAATTTTTACTTCAGATAACCCACGAAATGAAAAACCGGAAGACATCATTTCTGAAATGAAGGCAGGATTAGATGCTACAGAACAAATAAAAGTTATCAGTATTACAGACAGAAAAGAAGCTATTCAACAAGCCTGTCTATTAGCTGAAGCCAATGATGTGATTTTAATAGCCGGTAAAGGCCATGAAAAATACCAGGAGATAAATGGAGTAAAAACATACTTTGATGATGTAGAAGAAGTAATGAATGCTTTTAAACTAATACAACAACAATCATAAACAAGCCATGCTATATTATCTGTTTCAATACCTACATTCGCTGAAAATACCCGGAACAGGAGTATTTCAGTACATTTCATTCAGAGCCGGCATGGCAGTCATTCTCTCATTAATTATTTCTGCTGTATTTGGAAAAAAAATCATAAAAATATTGCGCAAAAAGCAGGTGGGAGAAACGATTCGTGATTTAGGGTTAGAAGGACAAATGTCAAAACAAGGTACGCCCACCATGGGTGGACTAATCATCCTGGCAGCTATTTTATTACCCACTATATTATTTGCGAAATTAGATAACATTTACATTATCTTGATGATAATTTCAACCATATGGCTTGGATTTATTGGATTTTTAGACGATTACATCAAAGTATTTAAAAAGAACAAAAAAGGATTAGCAGGGAAATT
Source organism: uncultured Flavobacteriales bacterium (assembly GCA_937925455.1). Lineage (GTDB taxonomy): Bacteria > Bacteroidota > Bacteroidia > CAIKAF01 > CAIKAF01 > BA4. The sequence continues at coordinate 4,331 of CALEWF010000221.1, forward strand.
TAAAGTAATCGGACAAATAGGCATTGGCCTTATTGTAGGAACTACACTTTATTTCCATAACGATGTAAAAGTTCGTGTATATGAATCATCAGTAACACCCATTCATAAAGCGCAGACGGCACAATTAGAAGACAATACCACCGAACGATTAAGTGTAAGTGAAGATGGCATTATAGAACGACATGTAGTTTCTCATCATGATGAAAAATCCACACAAACCACTTTACCATTCATTAAAAACCACGAATTGGATTACAGTAGGCTTCTGTGGTTTATGGGAGAAGATGCAAAAAAATATGCATGGATAATTTTTATACCCATTGTAATATTCGTAATAACAGCTGTTTCAAACGGAGCAAACATGACGGATGGATTAGACGGATTAGCTACAGGAACATCAGCCATTATCGGTGCAACTTTGGCTGTATTTGCATACGTAAGCGGCAATACAATTTTTGCTGATTACCTCAACATCATGTACATCCCAAATTCAGGAGAATTGGTGATATACAGCGCTGCATTTGTAGGTGCCTGCATTGGATTTTTATGGTATAATGCATATCCGGCTCAAGTATTTATGGGCGACACCGGTTCACTTTCACTAGGTGGAATAATAGCTGTATTAGCTATAGCAGTTCGTAAAGAACTATTACTTCCAATTCTATGCGGAATCTTTTTGATTGAAAACCTTTCAGTGATAATCCAGGTAGGATATTTCAAATATACCAAGAAAAAATACGGAGAAGGACGAAGAATTTTCAGAATGGCACCACTGCATCATCATTACCAAAAAGGGAATATGCATGAAGCAAAGATTGTTGCCAGATTCTGGATTGTAGGCGTAATGTTGGCAGTATTAACCGTAATAACGCTGAAACTGAGATAATGAAACGCATTGTAATCATAGGGGGTGGAGAAAGCGGAGCCGGTGCAGCAATCTTGGCGCACCGTAAAGGGCATGATGTGTTTCTGAGTGATGGCGGGAAGTTGAAAGATCACTACCGAAAAATGTTGCATGACGAATCTATAGTATTTGAAGAAGGGAGACATACTGCTGAACAAATTTTGAATGCAGATGAAATAATAAAAAGCCCGGGAGTACCCTATGAAAATCCAATCATTCAGCAAGCAATCAATAAAAACATTCCGGTAATTTCTGAAATAGAATTTGCAGGAAGATATACCAATGCAACAATTATTGGAATTACCGGAACAAATGGTAAAACCACAACTACGCATTTAACTTATCACATACTTAAGAAAGGCGGGCTGGATGTGAGAATAGCCGGAAATGTAGGAAATAGCTTTGCTTTGGAAGTAGCAACTAATGAAACTGACTGCGCATTTTATGTACTTGAATTAAGCAGTTTTCAATTAGATGGTGTTTATAAATTCAGACCGCATATAGCTATTTTAACAAACATTACGCCCGATCACTTAGATAGATATCAATATCAATTAAAAAACTATGTAAATGCAAAATTTCGGATTACCCATGCTCAAACAATCAACGATTATTTTATTTATTGCGCTGATGACCCCATCACCATAAAGGAAATAGAAAAAAGAGAAATAAAATCAACTCTTCTTCCTTTTACATTAAAAGAAGACCCTAAAAAAGCTGCTTACATAAAAAAAGATAAAATGATTATTAACCTTAAAAACGACGTAACAGATATGTTTATTAACGAACTGGCACTACAAGGAAAACACAATCTCTACAATTCCATGGCAGCTGCAGTAGCGGCACGCTTGGTGGATGTGAGAAAAGAAAGTATCCGTGAATCATTGGCTGATTTTGAAAACATTGAACATAGGCTAGAATTTGTAGCACGGATTAAAGGCGTTGATTTTATCAACGACTCTAAGGCAACC
>CALEWF010000222.1 GCA_937925455.1 uncultured Flavobacteriales bacterium
GGTCATGGCTCGGATGTAGCCCGGGACGTAGCAGATATTACCCTGATCAAAAATAACTTGCTGAAAATTATAAAAGCCATTGATTTGTCGAAAAAAACATCACACATCATTCGGCAAAATTTATTTTGGGCTTTTGGATACAACGTGGCAGCAATACCCATTGCAGCCGGTATATTTTATCCCATCACCGGTTGGCAGCTCAATCCTATGATAGCTGCGGCAGCTATGGCATTAAGTTCTATTAGTGTGGTGTTAAACAGTTTGCGTTTGAGAGCTTGATTGATCCCAAACTTGAGATTTAGAGTATTATTTATAGGCTGCTTTGTGCGGCTGTACGTTCCAAGTCCTCGGGGCTCAGCCATACAGGGCACGGGGTAGCGGTGTCTTCGTGCCCTCAGCCCCGCTCCCCCGTGCCCTGTGGGCTTCGCCCCTGCGGGCTTTCCACTACCATCCGCAGCAGTGCGCCCCAAACGGGCGGATGAGTTGATTTGAAAATGTATTAATTGTGTTGTATTCACAATTCGTAATTGATAATTCATAATTGATAATTGGGGTAGAGGGTGCGTAGTTTACAAACCACATTGACAATGCCTGTGGGTGGTTGGTTGTGGGCGGTGAATGCGTTGTAGCATACAGATTGCTTCCCCGCCAAAGGCGGGTCGCAATGACGGGTTGGGGCAATGGGGCAGCGGGTGAATCTGCCTCTACAAGGCGGAGAAACACGCGGCCGTACCCCTCTAACACTCTATGGTTAATAAAAAAATACTAATAACAATTTGGAGTTGATTTAAAATCTTGATGCATTTAAATACAATGGAAAAAATATTTAGTAATTTTTTAATTGTAAATGTTGTTAAAAGTAATAAAATAAATCTCAATCTTCTTCTTCGTCTTCTTCATGCTTTTGGAGAGGTGTTTCAGGTTGGTTTTTTTTCTGCGAATTAGTTTCTGTATTCTAAATAATTGTTTCCATTGTTTTACTACCTGAAAGTATTTCTATATGACGTATTTTACCTCCACTATTACCGGTTTTGTATGCAAAATACATTACCAATATACCAAGGATAATAACTGCCTGAGAGTAAAATTTATTTATGGATAATTTTTTTAAACTAATAATTATTCCAAGAAGTCCTGTAGCACCTAAAATATATGATAGTATAGAAAAAACTTTAGCTTGTTCTTCGTGTTCTTCAATAGAGGTTTCATTGATTCCAACAATTTTTTCTGCTATATCTTCAGCTCCTTCGCCTGAAATAAATGCAGGAATGGTGGCTAAACCGCCTCCAATTAGTACTGTAAACCCAACTCGTTTAATAACTTCTGATTTTAAAATTACTCCTGCTACTAAAATGGATATTCCACATGCAGGTAAAATAATGGGAAGGTGGTTAGTTAATAAGTGGATGTGTACTTCATTCATAAGTTAGGATTTTTTGAAAATAAAATGATTAGCAAAAGTATATGAAATTGACTAAATGAAATTTATTAAATCAACCAATCCTTCCTTCTTACATGCTGATAAATTTTCAAGGTTTCACCTTTTTTGCTAAAATTGCATGTTTTCAAAAATACAATAACATCATGCATACAGCAACATCTGTTTCAGTAAAAAAAGTTGGTAATTACGTCTTGGGCAATTGGATTGAAGGGGCAGGCGAAGGGCAAGCGCTATACAATGCAGTTTCAGGCGAGGTGGTGGCTTACGCCACTACTTCTGGGCTTGATTTTAAAGCCATCATGGAATACGGACGAAATGTAGGTGGCCCTGCATTACGAAAAATGACCTTTTATCAACGGGGTAACATGCTGAAGTCTTTGGCCCTGCATTTGCGTAAACACCTGGATGAATTCTATAAGGTGAGTTATTTAACCGGTGCTACCAAAGCGGACAGTTGGGTGGATATTGAAGGAGGAATAGGTAATTTATTTTCAAATGCTTCGCTACGTCGTAAGTTTCCGGATGATGTGATTTGTGTGGACGGAGAAAGCCATAACTTAAGTAAAAATAATACCTTCATGGGTACGCATATTTTGGTACCCAAAGAAGGTGTGGCAGTTCATATCAATGCCTTCAACTTTCCAGTATGGGGAATGCTTGAAAAAATAGCGGTGAATTTATTAGCCGGTGTACCTTGCATTGTGAAACCTGCCACAGCTACATCATACTTAACCGAAGTGGTGGTTCGTGAAATTATAGCTTCTAAAATTTTACCGGAGGGGGCTCTTCAGCTTATTTGCGGTAGCGCTGGCGACCTGCTTAACCATGTGATGTGTCAAGATGTAGTAACTTTTACGGGTTCAGCTTCTACTGGACTGATGCTGAAATCCAATCCTAATATATTGCGTGAATCAGTACCTTTTAATATGGAAGCTGATTCCTTGAATTGTATTGTATTGGGAAGTGATGTAAATCCGGGCATGCCAGAGTGGGATATTTTTGTAAAAGAAGTAAGAAAAGAAATGACGCTTAAGGCGGGTCAGCGTTGTACCGGAGTGCGACGAATTTTTGTTCCAGAAAATAAAATGGAGGATATGATTCGTTCCCTCTCAGAAGCATTAGCACAAACGGTTATAGGAAATCCCCTGAACGAAAAAGTACGCATGGGTAGTTTGGCCGGACAAACCCAACGCAAAGAAGTACTTGAACAGGTGCAAAAATTATTGGCTACTTCTCAAATTGTGTATGGCAGCCTGGATAGTGTGGAAGTAACTGATGCCGATGCAAAAGCAGGAGCATTTTTATCGCCCATATTGCTTAAAAATGAAAACCCATTCGGATGCACAGAGCCACACGAAGTTGAAGCATTCGGACCGGTTAGTACCATCATGCCATATAAAACCCCGGAAGAAGCCATTGCATTGAGTAAGTTGGGTAAAGGAAGCTTGGTAACCACCATTGTTACAGCAGATTATAAAGAAGCCCGCAACTATGTAATTGGTGCCGCTTCTTATCATGGCCGTGTATTGGTATTGAATAATGAATGTGCCAAAGAAAACACCGGACATGGTTCACCGCTTCCCTTGCTGGTTCACGGAGGTCCGGGCAGAGCCGGTGGGGGCGAAGAAATGGGAGGTGTACGAGGAGTGAAGCATTATTTGCAACGTACAGCGTTACAAGGCTCGCCTACTATGATAACAGAAATTGTTCAGGTGTATCAGCCCCATGCCAAAGGAAAAGATCCCGGCAAACATCCTTTCAAAAAGTATTTTGAAGAACTACAAATCGGCGATCAGTTAATCACAGATAAACGTGTAATAACGGCTGATGATATTGATAAGTTTGCCGATTTAACCGGTGATCATTTTTATGCACACTTGAGGGATACCGATTTTGAAGGAACCATGTTTGAACGTCAGGTAGCACATGGATACCTGATGATGAGTATTGCCGCCGGGCTCTTTGTTGATAGCTATGAAAAGAATCCGGTATTATTGAATTATGGTATTGACGAATTACGTTTTACCAAGCCTACCTATCCGGGTAGTGAAGTATATGTACGATTTACTTGCAAAGAAAAACTACCCAGTGATAAACGGGTGGTCGAAAATCCGGAAGACTTTAGACGTGGCGATGATATTGAAAAAGGAATTGTAAAATGGCTGGTGGAAATATTGGATGAGAATGATGAAATTGTAGCCACCGGAACTATCTTAACCATGGTAAAACGTAAAAATGGATAAGCATCCCTACATTCATTGGCATAGGCAACCACCAGACGGAAATTACTATCAGGTAACTTTTTCCTTGATGCGTTCTGATGATTTGGAGGGATATACCGCCATGGATGAAAAAACCTTGAATCTGGCGAAAGAAATTCCCGGATATTTGGGCTATCAGTCCGTATACAATGGGAATCGAGGAATTTTTATCAGCTATTGGAAAGATCTTGAATCCATTGAAGAATGGAAGAAGCATTCCATTCACCGAAAGGCCAAAACTCAGAGCAATCGTTGGTATGTATGGTATAAAAGTGAAATAGCACAAGTAATACATCAAACCGAAAAATTATAACATGGAAAATATCATTACACAAGGCGGAATAAATACTTCTTTAAAAGACGGAATTGGAACCATTACATTTTATCATCCTAAAAGCAATTCATTGCCAAGTAAAGTATTGAAGCAGTTAGCTGAGACTATATCTGATTTTGGAAATCGTACCGATATTCGGGTTATTGTGCTTCAAAGCGAAGGAAACGGAGCATTTTGTGCAGGAGCATCGTTTGATGAATTACTTACGTTAGAAGAATTTGCTTCTGCTAAAGAATTTTTTATGGGCTTTGCCCGGGTAATTAATGCTATTCGTAAAGTTCCCAAATTTGTTATAGGTCGTGTACAAGGAAAAGCTGTTGGCGGTGGAGTAGGAGTAGCCTGTGCCGTTGATTATTGTTTAGCTACAGAAGTCGCATCCGTTAAACTTAGTGAATTGGCTGTGGGGATAGGTCCATTTGTTGTAGGACCGGCTGTTGAACGAAAAATTGGTACCTCTGCTTTTAACTCATTGGCTGTAAACGCAACGGAATGGCGCTCGGCGAAATGGGCTTGCCAAAAGGGAATGTTTATGGATGTTTTTTCAACCATGGATGAGCTGGACCATGCAATATCAGCTTTAGCCAATCGGTTATCGAAAAGTAGCCCCGAAGCTATGCAAGAGTTGAAACGTGTGATGTGGAGCGGTACTGAACATTGGGATACCTTGCTGGAACAACGGGCTGAAATCAGCGGGCGATTAATATTATCTGATTTTGCCAAACAAACCATTCAACAATTTAAGCAAGGGTGAAAAACCTTTTTCATGTTTTATTGATTTCATTGTTAATTATTTCTTGCCGTACCCGGCAGGAGCATTTAGCTGCATTGGATTATACCTTGCCGGTAAGAGTAGAAGACGATTGGAAAAAGGCTTCTGAAAAACTGGGAAAGCCCGATCGAAGTGGCGCCAATTTTTTTACTTTTTACCAATATGGAATTGTGGTTTATACAGATGCCACGCAGCAAAAAATAACGGCTATTGTTGCTACTTGGTTTGAGCGTGGAATTCATTTTACCGGTAAAATTTATGGAATAGGATTGGGAGATACCTTGCCTAAGTGCCGCCGGCTTTGGGGGCAGGAACAGCATATAGAAACCCCATCGGAAGATTATTACCGCATGGTTTGGAAATTCGGAAAACGAACCCTTGAAGTAGAATTTTGGTTATTAGGTGGGTTTGATACTGATTTAGGTGGAAATTATGATGCCGACACAGTAAAAAGGATTCAAATAACCTGAGAATAAATAGTTACAAATTTTCATTAGATAAACTCTTATAATAATGCTGCTTCAAGGGCTGTCCGTTCCAAGTCCTCGGGGCTCAGCCACACAGGGCATCGGGGTAGCGGTGTCTTCGTGCCCTCAGCCCCGCTACCCCGTGCCCTGTGGGCTTCGCCCCTGCGGGCTTTCCACTTCCATCCCCAGCAGAAAATAAGTAGCAGCATAGCAACGAAGCTCCTTGGGGAAACGAATGAAGTGCTATCTACGTCAGATACAAACCGCATTTTTAATGCGTTTTGATTGAAGGCTGTAGGAATCTGCCCCAAAGGAGCTGATGATGCAAAGGAGAGAGCGTAGAACACATCCAACTGGTTTACACCACACACACTATAAGCGGAACATGTGACCCACCCCTTTTGATAAAGTTTGTTGTATAATAAATTAGTTATGAAATAAAGACCTTACAGTGGTTTATCATTTACCAGTTCCAAATTGAATCTTTTTGCGAATGCTTCCTGCGCAGCAATTAATGCATTATTTAATTCTTTTTCTTTGGCATCAAATGCGTTGGCTATTATTTCTATTCGTATTTCATCAGCTTCTGTCATCAATGTATCTTTGGCAAAAAGCTCCATCATTTCTTTCAAATCCGTTTCGCATTGAGTTTTATAAAAAATAAAAAGCTCTTTACTCTTATCGCGGAACTCAGTATTTTTTTTGTAATCAGCGAGCTTTTCCATTCTTTCAACAGCCATTTTTGATCGTTCGTAAAGCTTGTCAAATGATTTTTGAAGTTCTTCCATACTAGCGGTTTCCATATTGTGAATGAATTCATCAAATGCAGCAAACACTTCTACTTGTTCTTTGATGATATAATCATTATAATCTTCTGGTTTTTCAAAATAAGTAAGATTAGGATCTTTTTTAGTACCGCAGGAAATAAGAATCAATGTAATGATTGATAAAAACAGTTTTTTCATAATTATGGATGTTTAATTACAAATTTACAATAAACTAACTTTTTTATCTGCAACCTCCAATTTCTTTAGATTATTTCGAATAATCAGACTGCTTACGGATTGTTCATTATATGACCACAGGGCTCATGCATGCATCGCATCCAAGTAGCAGTGTCCTTGTATCTGCGTTCCTGCTACTTAATTCACTACGGCATTTAACCTTTCGTGCTTTTTAATCTCATCTTCTGCAATCCGCCCTTTGAGGGTAGTTGATTTAAAGATGAATCAATTTGAAGATGTATTAATTGCATTGTATTCACAATTCGTAATTTAAAATCGGGGCAGCGGGTGAATACCACCTACGAGGCAGAGAAACACACGGTCGCCCCACCGAATAACAAAATGATTAGTAAAAACATGTATCATTCATTTTCAATTATGTATTTATAGCTGATGGAGATGTTGAATTTTTGAGGTATAAATAAGTTCAAATATTTCTACCTTCGGGCTGAAATTTACTGAATATGAGTCATCAAAAACCATCGGCACCCAAAGGTATGCGAGATTTTGGCCCCGAAGAAATGGCACGTCGTAACTACATATTTTCAACCATTCGTCGGGTGTATGAAAAGTTTGGTTTTTCGCCCATTGAAACTCCGGCCATGGAAAAGCTGGAAACCCTCACCGGAAAATATGGAGAAGAAGGTGACCGGTTAATATTTAAAGTACTAAATTCCGGAGATTATTTGAAAGAGCCGAAAGAGGCAGGTATAGATCTACATCAAACAGATTCAAAAAAATTACTTCGACACATCAGCGAAAAAGCTTTGCGATATGACCTTACAGTGCCGTTTGCAAGGTATGTAGTGCAATATCACCACCAGCTACCTATTCCATTCAAGCGTTATCAAATACAACCAGTATGGCGGGCTGATAATCCACAAAAGGGAAGATACCGCGAATTTTATCAGTGCGATGCTGATGTAGTAGGCAGCGCTTCGTTAATCAATGAAGTAGAGCTTACATTAATTTTACATGAAGTATTGACAACTTTAAAGATTCAAGGATTTAAGATTTATATCAACAATCGAAAAATTTTGGCAGGTATTGCCGAAGTGGCTGGTATAAGCGAGCAATTAGTTGCATTTACCGTTGCATTAGATAAGCTAGATAAGATTGGGAAAGAAAAAGTGTTGGAAGAAATGCAACGCAGCAGATTTAAAGAAGATTCGTTGCATAAAATATCGCAGGTGATTGATGCCGCCGAATCAAAGAAAAATATTCTTTCGTTTTTACAAGAGTTTCTATCATCTAGCGAAAACGGAAAAAAAGGGATGGATGAAGTAAACTATGTAATTCAAACAGCCCGTGATTTAGGAGTTTCAGAAGATGCATTGGAATTAGACATCACCTTAGCTCGAGGTTTAGATTATTATACGGGTTGTATTTTTGAAGTAAAAGTACCGGGCTCCGGTTTTGGAAGTATTGCCGGCGGCGGCCGCTACGACGACCTAACCGGTATTTTTGGAATGCCCGGATTACCCGGTGTAGGAATATCGTTTGGGGCTGACCGTATTTATGATTTACTGCTGGCTCAAAATTTATATCCATCGTTTGAAAGCACCCGGTATAAATATTTCTTTTTGAATTTTGGCCAAATGGAAAGTAAGGAAAGTTTACGTTTAATACAATTACTTCGAACTAAAAATATTCGTTGCGGTATTTATCCGGATGCTGTAAAAATTAAAAAGCAAATGGAGTATGCTGACAAATTAAAGGCGGAATACGTTTGTACCATTGGTTCAAACGAGTTACAGGAACGCAAGCTGGGAATTAAAAACATGCAAACCGGA
>CALEWF010000223.1 GCA_937925455.1 uncultured Flavobacteriales bacterium
ACAGCCGCTTTAAGCAGCCTGATAAAAATTAAATAACAATTATGGAAATTATTATTGATTAAAATGCAAACTCAAATCCACCGGTAATAACCATGGGTAGGCCTACTCGAATACCTTGTGGTCGGCGGGATGCAATGTATCGTTCATTCGTTATATTTTTTACACTCAACCGAAAGGTTGTAAATATTTTGGGCACTTTCCAATACATAGAGCCATCCAGCAGAAAATATCCGGGAAGTTCGCCAATTCTTCCATCGGCAGTGGGTATAACCGTATTTAATGGGTCAGTAAATTGTTTTCCGATATAATTTCCGGTAAGACGCAATCCTAATCCCAATGGAGCTTCAAAAGTCAAAGCGGAGGTGAGCGTTATGGATGGAGCATAGGGTAATATATTGCCACGTACGTTTGTAGTATCACCATTGCCAATCATATATCGGTTTGAATTAAAACGAGCATCCAGGTATGTTACGGCAGCATCTACCATCAGGATATATTTATCCATTTTTACAAACGGGGCGATATTTAATGTAAATCCAGCTTCTAACCCCAAATGCCTGGTAGCGCCACCATTAACAAATCCTGAACCTGCTCCACCCGATGACTGACTGACCGGAATAACCTGATTGGTAAAATCCATATAAAATCCGGTTAATTCAGCTTGAAGAAATGTATTGACCGAAATGCGAGTACCCAATTCATAATTCCAGCTTTGTTCTGCCTCCAAATTATACACATTGCCAGAATTGGATATAGCATCTTTAATACGGGGTGGTGCAAAACCCCGATGAATGCCTCCAAAAATATTAACCATATTTTTTAAGGTATAACTCAGCCCAACACCGGGAATAATCTGTGCTACAAAACTATTGTTAAAAAGGCTGGTGTCCGTATAATTCCAGCGAATAATATGCCGCTCAAACCAGTAGAATTCACCGCGAACTCCAGCTGTAATATGGAAGTTAGCATTGATGTAGAATTTATCCTGAGCATAGATGGCCAAACCATATCCACGACGTACCTCATCATTTTGCATGTTTCCGGAAAGGGCATCAGGCTTAGTACCACGCAGTAATTCTTCATCTGCCTTTTCAAAAATCAATCGAACGCCCGATTCCAATTTATTACTCATCTTTTTACCAATAGTATGATTCATGGAAAATCGGTTTTCAATTCCTGATACTAAAAACCTGCGGTCTCGATGCGCATTGGTACTGAGCATGTATAAAGCCCCGTTGGTAATGGTGGTGTCTCCCCACACCTGGTCGTACGCCATGGTAGGTTTACTTAATGAAAAATCCTGACGCTGCCAGTTACGCGTAGTGATATAACCAAATGCGGTTGTGGTTAACTTATATTTTTTACTAAATGTGTACTCATGCTGCAAACTACCTAAGATTCGTTGTACATAAAGCCTGTCATCCGGTGCTAATTGAACAAAATCCTGCCCACCGGCATCATACATGGCTTGGGTTAATCCAACATACGTTGAATTTGAATATTCATCATAATAAGCCAATTTGGTTGTTAGTTTCGACTTTTCACTCAGTTTACATGCAAACTTTGCTGTTACATCATTGATTCGAAACCAGGTAGGTCCCACAGCTTCAGCTTGTTTTCGCAAATAGCTAATACTCATTCCAACATTTTTGTAAGTAGTAGAAAAATTTAAAAACCCATTCATATACAAACCTTGCCCGCCCATGAAACGAAACCGTAACGAAGGTTTTAAACTTGGCTCAGCAGTAATATAATTCACAATTCCTCCGATGGTTTGGGGTCCATATAAAATTTGCCCGCTACCTTTAAGCACCTCCACACCTTCCATGCGGTCAATAACCGGCGTGTAATACAATTCATTTTCGCCATACGGATTGATTGAAACCGGTATTCCATCTTCCATTACCAATACGGCCCGGCTTCGGTCTGGGTCTAATCCGCGAATGCCTAAATTAAGCCGCATGCCCATTCCTTCTTCATCCGTTACATGTACACCCGGAATTCTTCTAAACACTTCGTTTCCACTCAAAGGCAACAATCGCCGAATTTCCTGTTGAGATATAAATTTTACAGAACCTGGAAGATGATTCAGCAAACCTTCGCTTTCTCCTATGATTGTATATGCCGGTATTTCTTTTTTAGTTGCTATCGTATCGGTAGGTGTTTGTGCCTGCAAAATCGAAAAAAATAGATGAATGATATTTATTATTGCTACATGTTTAAACATAGAAATCATATAGACTAATTCTTAGACTAATTCTAAAATAACACACAATATTACTTCTGACTTATTGAACAAACAATCCCGTATTTAGGGTATTTTACAGGAGTGATATTTTGTACTTTTGAGGCATGAAGCGAAAAGAGCGATATGAACAGGTATTGAATTGGTTCAGGCACCAGATGCCGATGGCTGAAACAGAACTTTTGTATTCTAACCCATATGAATTATTAGTGGCTGTAATCTTATCAGCCCAATGCACCGATAAAAGAGTAAACCTTACTACACCGGCTTTCTTTCAGCGCTTTCCAGACCCTGCTTCTTTAGCCTCCGCCTCGCCGGATGAAGTGTTTACTTATATTAAAAGCATCAGTTATCCCAATAATAAAGCCAAGCATTTGGTAGGTATGGCACAAAAACTTATCACTGAATTTGGGGGTAATGTACCGGAAAAAGTAGAAGAACTAACTAAACTTCCCGGCGTAGGACGAAAAACTGCCAATGTAATTGCCAGTGTAATTTATCAAAAGCCTACCATGGCAGTTGATACACACGTGTATCGGGTTTCCCGAAGAATTGGTTTAGTTCCTCAAACTGCCAATACACCACTCAAAGTAGAAAAAGAATTAGTAAAAAACATACCTGAACATGAAATTCATAAAGCACATCATTGGCTGATTTTACATGGACGATATGTATGTACAGCCCGAAATCCACAATGTGCTACATGCGGATTAGCCGAATGGTGTCATTATCAATCAAAAAAAAGAATAAAAACATGAGCTATTCGATACTTAAAAACGTAATAATGGTAGGAGACCGTGTATTGATTAAACCTAAATCATTAAACAATAGAACCAGCTCAGGTTTATACCTTCCACCTACCGTGGTAGAAAAAGAACAAGTACTTTCCGGCTATGTTATTAAAACCGGACCGGGATATCCAATACCTAGTTTATACGACGAATCTGAAAATTGGAAAAACTCTTCCAATGAAGCCAAGTATTTACCTTTGCAAGTAAAGGAAGGCGATTTGGCACTTTATTTACAAAAAAACGGTTGGGAAATAGAATTGGATGATGAAAAATATATTATCATCCCGCAATCTGCCATACTTATGGTCATTCGTGACCACGAACTTTTTGATTAAGGATTAACTTTTTTTCTAATTAATTGTTTACAATTAAAAACAAATACCAATGAAAGAACTAACAGAAGGTGCCATAGCACCAGATTTTACAGCAAATGACCAAAATGGTAATCCAGTTACCCTATCTTCCTTCAAAGGGAAAAAAGTGATATTGTATTTTTACCCCAAAGATGATACGCCGGGTTGCACAGCCGAGGCTTGCAACCTACGCGATAACTATGAATTACTAACCAAACAGGGATTTGTAGTTATCGGTGTTAGTACAGACTCTGAAAAATCGCATCAAAAATTTATTGCCAAACATGAATTACCCTTCATTTTAATTGCCGATACCGATAAAAAAGTACATGAATTATATGGCACCTGGCTGGAAAAAAGCATGTACGGCAGAAAATATATGGGTACTGCCCGTTACACATTTGTTATTGATGAAAATGGTGTCATAATAAAAATCTTTACCAAGGTGGATACCAAACATCACACCCAACAAATTTTAGATAGCCTTAAACAATAACTTACTGATTATATTCGCTATAACCATTTGTTAATATTTTTTTTGATAAAAAACTTGGCAATTAGTACTTAATGAATGTATATTAGACATAGAAGTTATTGACAAAAATCATGGCAAAAGAAGAGGTAAAAGAAATCAGCAAAGAAGCCAAAGAAAAACTCCAGGCTCTAAAATTAACCATTGACCGTATTGAAAAAACATATGGCAAAGGAACCATCATGCGTTTAGGAGATAACGCCGTGGAGACAATTGACGTGATTCCCACAGGCTCTTTAACTTTAGATTTAAGTTTGGGAATTGGTGGATATCCTAAAGGACGTATTATCGAAATATATGGTCCGGAATCATCCGGAAAAACTACTCTTACCTTACACGCCATCGCAGAGGCCCAGCGCAAAGGAGGTATTGCAGCATTTATTGATGCTGAACATGCGTTCGACCGATTTTATGCTGAAAAGCTGGGTGTTGACACTGAAAACCTGTTGATTTCACAACCAGACAATGGAGAACAAGCTTTGGAAATTGCTGATAACCTGATACGCTCCGGAGCCATTGATATTATTATTATTGACTCAGTTGCTGCCTTAGTGCCTAAAGGAGAATTAGAAGGTGAAATGGGCGACTCTAAAATGGGATTACAAGCCCGATTGATGAGTCAGGCACTTCGTAAACTTACTGCTACCATCAGTAAAACGGGCTGTTGCTGCATTTTTATCAACCAGCTTCGCGATAAAATTGGGGTTGTTTATGGCAATCCTGAAACCACTACCGGCGGTAATGCCCTTAAATTTTATGCATCTTTACGCTTAGACATTCGAAGAATTGGACAAATTAAAGAAGGGGAAAATGTTACAGGTAACCGCGTGAAAGTAAAAGTAGTAAAAAACAAACTGGCTCCCCCTTTCAAAACCGCTGAGTTTGATATCATGTACGGAGAAGGAATCAGCAAAACCGGAGAAATTATTGATTTAGGTGTTGAATTAGACATCATCAAAAAGAGCGGCTCATGGTATAGCTACGGAGATTCAAAATTAGGACAGGGACGCGATGCCGTGCGTCAATTACTCCTTGATAATCCGGAATTATGTGAAGAACTTGAAAATAAAATAAAAGCTGCGGTGGTTGCTAACAGTGCCGGATAGTTTTGCCACTATCAGTTTATTTTGTCAGTCCTGTAGATGCCTTACTACGGGACTTTTTCATTACTTTGCAAGCCCATTTTTCTCAATTATTAACTTATGAAAAATAAGCTTAACAAGCTCTCATTTATTTTCTTTTTTTTATTTGGACTATCTCTTCTTCTTGTTCAAGTAACAGGATGTGGAAAAAAAAATAAACAAGAAAACAAACCCTATTCGGAATTAGGAGACACCCTAGAACAAAAACTAAAAATCCTATCTGCAAGAATAAAAGAAGACCCTAAAAACCCTCAATTGCTTTACCAAAGAGCCTTAGTGTACTATAATCAAAAAAATCTTTACAAAGGTTTGGAAGATATTATCCGGGCTATTGATATGGATTCTTCCGATGCAAAGTATCACCTATTACTAGCCGATTTCTATTATGCAGACGCCAAAATAGAAGATGCTCGAAATTCAATTCAAAAAGCCCTCAAACTTGATCCAACCAATATTGATGGCAATATTAAAATGGGTGAATTACTTTTCTATCTTGGTGATTACGTAAATATGTTCAATTACTTAGATCTTGCATTAAAACAAGATCCTTACCGGGCAAAAGTTTATTTCATTAAAGGCATGGCTTTTAAAGAGATGAGAGATACCAACTTAGCCATTTCGAGTTTTAATACCACCATCGAGCAAGACCCCGATTATTTTGATGCATATATGCAATTAGCCAATATTTATGCTGCCAGAAAAAACCCGTTAGCTATTCAATATTACAACAATGCTATACGTATCAATCCATTTATGATTGAAGCCCATTATGGCCTGGCTTTTTACCTGCAAGAAAACGGCAAACCCGATGATGCCATTAAAATTTACAACGATTTGCTAAGCATTGAGCCCAATAATGCAGCTGCCTTGCATAATATCGGCTATATCTTTCTATTTTATAAGAATGAACCAGCTGCTTCTATACCATGGTTTGATAAATCAGCACTCGCTAATCCCAAAGCTGTAAATACTTTTTATCACCGTGGATATGCCTACGAATTATTAAAAAATTATCCCAAAGCCCGTGAAGATTACCAAAAGGCAATAGAATTAAATAATGGTGTATTTGATTTGGCCGAAAAAAGATTAGCCGATTTAAAAGGCAAGTAATTCTATGATGTGAAGTTACTTTTGTCCTATTATTATATCTAAAACCCTCAATATTTCTATGTAATTTTTTTATTATCAGGCTGCCTATGGGGCTGTTCGTTACAAGTCCTCGGGGCTCAGCCACACAGGACATCGGGGTAGCGGTGTCTTCGTGCCCTCAGCCTCGCTACCCCGTGCCCTGTGGGCTTCGCCCCTGCGGGCTTTCCACTTCCATCCCCGGCAGTACGCCCTTTGGGGCTGATGATGTGATGATGAATTAATTTGAAAATGAGTTGATTTGAAGATGAGAGGATTTGAAGATGTATTAATTGTATAGTATTCTCAATTCGTAATTGAAAATTCGTAATTGAAAATTCGTAATTGATTATTCGTAATTGATTATTCGTAATTGATTATTCGTAATTGATAATTCGTAATTGATAATTCGTAATTGATAATTCGTAATTGATAATTCGTAATTTAATACCAGGGCATCGGGCGAATCCGATCTTACGAGGCGGAGAAACACGCAGTCGCCTCCTCTAAATCAGTATTTTATAAAATTCTAATCACAATTTTAGGATAAAAACGGTACATTTCAGACCAGATTCATTATTATTTCAAAAATAAAAGTTCCCGATACTTTGGCAATGGCCAATCCTCATCATCTACTAATAATTCAAGTTTATCTACATGATACCTGATTTTTTCAAAATAAGGCTTCACTTTAAAACAATATGCATCTGCCCGAATAGCTTCTTCTTCTATGGCATTAGCAGTTTTCCGCTCTTCAGTCATTTCGTTTACCATTTTATGAATTTCGCTAATGTGTTCTGATATTTCTTTGATTAGCCCTTCCACATACGTTGTATCTACTTTTATATCTTTTAACCCTTTACAATTGGCTATCAGTTCGTTTTGATATTTTATGGCAGTGGGTATAATATGATTCAATGCCAAATCACCAATCACCCGCGACTCAATTTGTAGCTTCATAATATATTCATCCAAAAGCAGATTTGTTCTAGCCTCCAGTTCAACCTCGGTAAATACACCGTGCTTCACAAAAAGCTGCTTCACTTCTTTTTTACGATAAACCGCCAAAGCCTCCGGAGTTGTTTTAAAATTACTTAATCCACGTTTTTGGGCTTCTTCCACCCATTCTCCGCTATAATTATCACCTTCAAATAAGATATTCTTACTCTGCTTAATATATTTACGTAATACATTAACAATTGCCACTTCTTTCTTTTCTTCTTTTTCCATTTCTTTATCCACATCTTGCTTAAACTGAGTAAGTACTTCTGCAACAGCGGTATTTAATACAGTCATTGGTACAGACGAAATGGCTGAAGAACCAACTGCTCTGAATTCAAATTTATTTCCGGTAAATGCAAAAGGCGAGGTTCTGTTGCGATCAGTATTGTCTAAAATAATTTCAGGAATTTTACTAATACCCAATTTTAGATATGCATTTTCTCCTTTATCTACTTTGATATGGGCATTTCTTTCTAACTCTTCAATTACAGAAGTTAATTGCGCTCCAAGAAAAACAGACATAATAGCCGGAGGAGCTTCATGCCCCCCCAATCGCAAATCGTTACTTGCTGATGCAATACTGGCTCGCAAAACATCTGCATAATCATGCACAGCCTTAATGGTACAAACCAGAAATGTTAAAAACTGAAGGTTTTCTTTGGCTTTGCTGGTAGGTGATAAAAGATTTCTTCCGGTATTGGTAGCTAATGCCCAATTGTTGTGTTTACCACTTCCGTTAATTCCTTTGAAAGGTTTTTCATGGAAAAGCACCTTAAAATTGTGTTTTTCTGCCACACGCTCCATGATGTCCATCAAAAGCACATTATGATCAACTGCCAAATTCACTTCTTCAAATTGTGGCGCTACCTCAAACTGACCGGGAGCTACTTCATTGTGGCGGGTACGAACCGGAATACCTAAACGCAAGGCTTCAGTTTCAAATTCCAGCATAAAATTGGTTACACGGCGTGGTATAGAGCCAAAGTAATGATCACTCAACTGCTGACCGCGTGATGGAGAATGTCCAAAAATTGTTCGTCCGCACATTACTAAATCCGGACGCGCTAAGTACAAAGCTTTATCTACTAAAAAATATTCCTGCTCGGCTCCCAACGAAACTGTAACGCTGGTTACATCTTTGTCAAAAAGTTGACATACTGCTGTAGCCGCTTTATCAATGGCATGTATAGCTTTTAACAAAGGAGCTTTATTATCAAGGGCTTCTCCGGTATATGCAACAAATACGGTTGGGATACACAGCGTTTTGGCATTGGCAATTTCATAAATAAAAGCAGGAGACGAAGGGTCCCAAGCTGTATAACCACGAGCTTCGAAGGTAGAACGAATACCTCCATGTGGAAATGAAGAGGCATCCGGTTCTTGTTGTACTAATGCACTTCCCTTAAATCGTTCAATAGCTATTCCATTTCTAAGCTCAAAAAACGAATCGTGCTTTTCGGCTGTAGTTCCGCGAAGCGGATGAAACCAGTGGGTAAAATGGGTGGCTCCTTTTGCTATAGCCCATGATTTAAGAGCCGTAGCTACGGCATCGGCTGTATCATGATCTATTTTTTCTCCTTTCTTTATGCAATTTATTAATCGTTCATACACATCCGTTGAAAGGTGAGAACGCATCTGCTCCTCTCCAAAAACATTTTCTCCAAAATAATCTGTAATGCGAGTTGAGGGTCGTTCGTATATTTTATATTCCCTTTTTGCCACTTCAGAGAGTGCTTCGAATCGTTGAATTGCCATAAATTGATATTTTTTTATTAAACCGCCTTAAAATTTGAGGCAAACTTAAACAAAAAACATAGTTTTTTATAAAAATAGGTTTATTTTTTACCCTAATTTATAAGCATCTGGCAATTTTTTTAAACTAACAAGTATAAAAAAGGGTGTAATCTTCATTTTACACCCTTAATTCAGTTTTATTACATCTAAAAATTAATTTAATACCACTTCCATCGGAGCCGTTTGTTTTAGCGGAATAACCTGTAAGGCCGCTGCATATCCCTTAATAATCAACATTGAATATATTTTGGTTGATGTACGAAGTGGTTTTTTAGAAGAGTAATATAAGTTGCGAGTAAGTATTTTTTGCATAGGCAATTCTGTTTTGCCTATCAAACGCCTTCCTTTCAATTTTAGTATCTTCAAAGTCATTTTTTCTATTAATCCATTAAATGCATTTGATGCTCATGCATAAGTTTTCTAAGATTAATTAGTGCATATCTCATTCTTCCCAATGCAGTATTAATGCTTACTTGGGTTTGATCAGCTATTTCTTGAAAACTCATATCTGCATAATGACGCATGTATAATACTTCTTTTTGTTCTTTAGGTAGTTTTTCTATGAGTTTTTGCAACCGAGCGTAAGTTTGCTGTTTCATCAGTTTTTCCTCCGGACTGCTATCGGGTATTTTAATGAAAGAGAAAACATCATAATCCTCCCCTGCTCCTTTTTCTACAGAAGGCATTCGTTTTGCCCTTCGAAAATGATCTATTATAAGGTTATGTGCTATACGAATTACCCATGATAAAAATTTACCTTCTTCGGTATATTTTCCGGTTTTTAAGGTTTTTATCACTTTAATAAATGTATCCTGAAAAATATCTTCTGCTACATCTTGATCTTTTACCATCAACATAATGTATGAAAAAACCTTGGAGCGATGACGAGATAAAAGTTCATCAAAGCTGGCTTGATTTCCTTGAATGTAATCAATCACCAAATCATGGTCGTTTTTCATCTGAAGCTTACGCATACGCATAGGTTTTAATTGTTTGTATCGTTTAAAAAAAGCGTATGCGTGTTTCAATAGGCAATAATTTTGTCTGTTTTACGAATATAATAAATGGAATGTTTCAAATATCCATGAAATTTTTCAAATTGCACACAGACGAATGAAAAATTTTTTTTTACATGAGAAAAAATTACAACTAACTTTCAATGAAATAAATAGTTTTAATACACCGGATGTACTTCAAAAAAATGATCAAATGTAGTGGTTTAAAAAGCGTATTTTTGCCATGTGAAGCCATTAAATGAAAAAGAGTTTCAAGCCCTAATAAGCCTGTTGGATGATACCGACCAGGATGTTTATCAGCATGTACGCGATAAACTTTTATCAGTAGGTGAACAAGCCATACCACTTTTGGAAGAGGCTTGGGAAAGCTCCTTCAATCATCTTTTGCAACAACGTATAGAAGAATTAATTCACAACATTCAATTTGATGCCTTATGCAACAAATTAAAGCAGTGGAAACAATCAAAAGAACAAGACCTGCTGCAAGGCTGCTTATTAATTGCCAGATATCAATATCCTGATTTGAATGAAGAACCAATTAGAAAAATTATAGAAAAAATAAAAAAAGATGTTTGGTTAGAAATTAATGAAAGCCAAACAGCATTAGAAAAAACTAAAATAATTAACCACATTCTCTTTGATGTTTACAATTTTACTAGCAATAAAGCGAATTTTCATGCTCCGCCGAATAACTATATCAATCAGGTGATTGAAACCAGAAAGGGAAATCCGCTAACATTGTGTATTGTGTACATAATTGTAGCCCAATCGTTAAACATACCAATATATGGTGTTAATCTTCCGGAACATTTTATTTTGGCATATACCGATGCAGAAACTTCAAGATTGTACAATCAATCTATCGCAGTGCAAAACCAAAAAGTATTGTTTTACATCAATCCTTTCAGCAAAGGCAGTATTTTTAGTAAAAGAGAAATTGATTCATTTCTTCAGCAATTAGGAATTGAAAAAAAACCACAATTTTATTATTCATGTACAACGATTGAAATTTTAATAAGAATGCTCAACAACCTTATGTTTGCCTATAAAAATATGGGGTATGAATATAAAGTTTACGAATTAATGAAACTGAAAGAAATTCTAAATTCATGATAGTACGAACTCCCAATACGATAATTTTATTTTTTGCAGTAATCACTAAGCTTTATTCGCAAAGTGCAGCAGATTGTATTGGTGCTGTATCCATTTGCACTAATCCTTATGTATTAAATTTTATCCCCAAAGAACAAAACAATGTTACCGGCGAAATCAACCCCTTCAATACTTGTTTAGCTACGGGCGATACTAAGGGCCGATGGTATCGTTTTGCCTCCAGCGGAGCTGGAACACTAAAATTTACCATTTCGCCACAGGATACTACCTATGACCTGGATTGGGCTTTGTTTAGCATGTATAATCGCCCTTGTAGCGATATTTGGAGTGATGCTTCCCTCCTACTTGCTTGTAATTTTTACGGAGTTCAAGGTAACAATGGCTCCACTGGCATTTCCGACAATCCGGGTGGATCTTTCAGTCAAGCCGTCCATGTTGACTCAATTACGTTGTTTTATTTATATGTTTCCCATCATTGGCTTGGAAATAACGATACCTTAGGTTATACCATTGATTTTACAGGAACCACTTTCTCATTTCAGGATTGTAGTATTATTGGACTAAATACTTGGGAAATACCGACTGATATAAAAGTTTTTCCGAACCCATTTTTACAAACAATTTATTTAGAAGGGATTCATGAAGATGCTTACATCAAGCTATATAATAGCCATGGGCAATGTATTTTCTCAAAGGTATATCAACATGTTATTACGATACCCAACAAAATCAGTCAAGGAATTTACCTGCTGGAAATAAAGACTTCCAATGCAGTATATTTTAAAAAGATGATTAAGGAACAATAAAATGTTCTTTGATTGCACAAATCACTAAATCCACATTGTTTTTTGCGTTGAATTTCTTCATCAGGTTTTTACGGTGAGTGGCAACGGTATGAACACTCAGAAAAATTTTATCTGCAATTTCGTTATTTGTAAGGCCTTGAGATATTAGCTCTAAAATTTCAACTTCCCGGGAAGAAAGCTTAACTGGATCTTTCAGTTTTACAGAAGTTTCGTACCCGGCACAATTTTCAGTATTTACTGCTTTATTTATTTTTAAAACATTGCTGCAAAAGAAATTTTTTCCTTGCATGATAGAATTAACAGCATCAATGATTTCCTGATGATCGCATTGTTTTAAGATATATCCGGGTACACCCAATCGCAAAATGGTAACAATATCATCCGTATTTTCATTGGTATCCAATACTAAAATCTTTACATGAGGATATTCCTGTTGAGTTTGCCTAATAACATCAATGGCATTTACCCCCTGAATATTTAACCCTATGATAACTACATCCGCTTGATATAAATTAATCAGTAACGGAATTTGTATGTAATCATCTGTATCAAAAACAATCTGATATTTGGTTGTATCAGAAAAAATAGAACGCAACCCCTGACGGATCAGGTAATGTTGGTCTGCAACAATTATTTTTATCGGACTCATACTGAATATCAGTGTTTTAATAAAATTTAATTTAGACTAATTCTAAATAACGCACAAAGTAAGCTATTTTTTAATGATAAAACCAATACCCTGAAAATGGGATTTTACAAACATGACAAAAATCATTTTTTAAGAATGTGTTTATGAATAAAATTGAAAAAAAAATTATGAAAGATCGAGTTGTATTTATTACCGGTGCAAGTACAGGTATTGGACGCGCCACAGCTTTAGCATTTGCTAAAAAAGGAGTTCATGTAGCCGTATGTGACATTAATGAAGAAGAAGGAAAAAACACCTGCCAATTAGTTGAAAAAGCTGGAGTAAAGGCAGTGTTTATCTATTGTAATGTGGCTGACCCTGATTCATGCAAACAAGCCGTTGAAAAAACAATAGAAACGTTTGGCAAATTGAATTATGCATTTAATAATGCCGGAACTGAAGGTGTGTGGGGAGATGTAGCCAATCAAACCATTGAAAATTGGAAAAAAGTAATTGATATAAACCTAAACGGAGTATTTTACTGCATGCACTATCAACTTCCTGCCATGCTACAATCAGAAGGCGGTGCTATTGTTAATTGTGCTTCCATTTTAGGGCATGTTGGTTTTGCAGGTGCCCCTGCTTACGTTGCTGCAAAACATGCAGTTTTAGGGCTTACTAAAAATGCTGCCCTTGAGTTTGCCACACAAAACATTCGTGTTAATGCTATTTGCCCGGGTTTTATTATGACGCCTATGCTGGAACGTGGCGGTATTACAACTAACGAAGATTTAAAAAAGACCATCGAATCAAAACATGCCATGAATAGGTTGGGAACACCAGAGGAAATAGCTAATTGTGTAGTTTGGCTATGTAGCAATGAATCAAGTTTTGTTACCGGTCATGCTCTGCTGGCAGATGGTGGATATGTTATACAATAGATTTAAGTGCTGTAATAGTTTGCAGCGGATTGCTTGATGAAAACACAAAATTCCCGGCTACTAAAGCATCAGCCCCTGCTTTAAGTAGTAATGGAGCATTTTGGATGTTTACCCCTCCATCAATTTCAATAAGACAAGAGGCATTATTTTTTAGAATTAATTCTTTTAAACGTGCTGTCTTTTCATAAGTTCGCTCTATAAATTTTTGTCCGCCAAAACCTGGATTAACCGACATAAGAATAACCAAATCTAACTCTCCAATTATATCTTCGAGTAGAGTTACCGAGGTATGAGGATTAACTGCTACACCGGCTTTTACTCCTAACGATTTTATTTTTTGTATGGTTCGATGCAAATGGGTACAAGCTTCAATATGCACACTAATTTGCCAAGCCCCGTACTCTTTAAAGGTTTCTAAATAACGATCGGGTTCAACAATCATTAAATGAACATCCATAGGCTTGGTTGCGACATGCTGAATGGATTTTAATACCGGAAAACCAAATGATATATTAGGTACAAATAGACCATCCATAATATCAATATGAAACCAGTCGGCCTCACTATCATTAAGCAATAAACAATCACGATGCAAATTGCCAAAATCAGCAGATAATAAAGAGGGGGCTATAATAGGCTTCATAGTATGAATTATGAAGCAAAGTAAAGAAAAAACAAGGTGATTATAAAATACTTATCCCAAATACGATTTTAATAATTTACATCGAGAGCCTTGTTTCAACCTCCGAAGAGCCTTTTCTTTTATCTGTCGAACCCTTTCACGGGTTAATTCAAACTTTTCTCCGATCTCTTCCAGGGTTAAAGCTGTTTCTCCATTTAATCCAAAAAACAAACGTAATACGTCTGCTTCCCGAGGAGTTAAAGTA
>CALEWF010000224.1 GCA_937925455.1 uncultured Flavobacteriales bacterium
CTGAAGAAAACGGATACAATCATTGTTGGTGAGGTCTATTTTTTTCTTTTTAGATTGAAGATCTACTGAGAAATTATTGTTTGAATCGTACACCCGAATGCCTAATGTCATTGTACCTGGAAATTTTTCGGTTTGTTGAACCACTTTACGAATCCACTCGTCAGTGATTTTTTCATTGTTTATATTAATGATTACTCCTTTGAGCTTCTTGCTTCGTATATCATGCAACAGTTCAACCTTACTAATTTTTATTTCAAATTGGTCTTCCTGATTGTATTTTTTTTGTACTCTGCCACTGATGTATAAAAATGCACCGGCATCGAAGAAATGGCGAAACTTTAAATAATCTTCACTAAATAAAGCCAATTCAACACTATCATTAAAATCTTCCAGTTTGAAAAAGCCATACGGTTTACCATTCTTTCCGGTTCTATGTTGCACATCGGTAACAATCCCGGCAAAGTTTATAGTTCGTTCATACAAAGATTTTAAATCCTGCAATTGGGTTAGCGATTTTATGTTGCAAAAACGTTCAATATCAAATTTAAAATCATCCAAGGGATGACCCGAAATATAAAAACCGGTAACTTCTTTTTCTCGCTTTAATTCAAAAAAGCGTCCCCAAGGTTCGGTTACAGGGGGGGGCGGTTGAGGTAATTCAGTTTCTTCTGAATCACCAAACAACGATACCTGTGCTCTTTCTTTATGTTGCTGGTATTGTGCCCCCCACTTTAAAATCTTATCAATGTAAATCAAATCCGACCCTGGTTCGCCGGCTAAATAGTGTGCCCTGGTTAATTCTTTAAAGCAATCAAAAGCTCCGGCCAATGCTAAACTTTCCATGGTTTTTTTATTTAATGAACGAAGGTTAATTCGTTTCACCATGTCAAAAATATCTTTGTAGGGACCATTGGCTTTTCGTTCATTTACAATAGTTTCAACTGCACCCTCTCCTACCCCTTTAATGGCGCTTAATCCAAAACGAATTTCTCCTTTTTTATTTACAGTAAAACGAATGCCTGATTCATTTACATCCGGACCTAATACCGAAATACCCATGCGTTTGCACTCTTCCATGAAAAAGGTAATCTTTTCAATGTTTCCGGCATCATTCAATACGGCAGCCATAAATTCGGCAGGATAATGCGCTTTTAGATACGCCGTCTGAAATGCCACAAAGGCATAACAGGTAGAATGTGATTTATTGAAAGCATATTGCGCAAAATCTTCCCAATCGCTCCATATTTTATTCAATACTTTTTCCGGATGTCCTTTTGCTTTCGCCCCTTCTATGAATTTAGATTTCATTTTATTCAATACCTCAATTTGCTTCTTACCCATGGCTTTTCGCAAGGTATCCGCTTCACCTTTTGTAAATCCAGCCAGTTTTTGGCTCAATAACATTACCTGCTCCTGATACACAGTAATACCATAAGTTTCTTCTAGGTATTCCTGCATTTCAGGAAGGTCATATTCTATTTTTTCTAATCCATGCTTTCGCTTTATAAAGTTTGGAATGTATTTCAACGGTCCTGGACGATAAAGGGCATTCATGGCAATTAAATCCTCAAATTTATCGGGCTTCAGTTCAATCAGGTACTTTTGCATTCCCGGACTTTCAAACTGAAACGTTCCGTTGGTTTCGCCCCGTTGATACAATGCCAAGGTTTTCGGGTCGTCAAGTGGAATCTTTTCGATATCTAAGGTTACATTATGGTTTTCTTTAATTAATTCCAGTGCATTTTTGATTTGAGTTAAGGTTTTTAATCCCAAAAAATCCATCTTAATTACCCCAGCTTCTTCAATCACACTGCCCTCATATTGAGTCAACAACAAATCAGAATCCTTGGCTACAGCCACCGGAATCAGATCAGTTAAGTCGTTGGGCGCAATAATAATTCCTGCTGGATGTACACCGGTATTACGTACTGAGCCTTCCAATACCAAGGCTTCTTTAAGAATCTTGGCCCGAATATCATTTCCTTCAGCTACTTTTCGTAGCTCTTTTATCATTTCTAATTCTTTACTGTTCAGTCCTTCTTTTTCTTTCAGGCTTTTTTCACCTTCCAGCGGGGCATACAAGGCTCTATTTAAGGTTAAACCTTGCTTTTCAGGAAGCATTTTTTTCAAGGCATTCATGTCCGGAATTGGGTAATCCAACACCCTGGCCACATCCTGAATACTGGTGCGAGCTGCCATCGTGCCATACGTTACAATTTGAGCTACTTGATTTCGCCCATATTTATCAACTACATAATCTATCACTTTTTGCCGTCCTTCGTCATCAAAATCGGTATCAATATCAGGCATACTTACACGCTCTGGATTTAAGAAACGCTCAAATAGCAGATCATATTTAATGGGATCAATATTAGTAATTCCTATACAGTATGCTACGGCACTACCAGCTGCCGACCCACGCCCAGGTCCCACCAAAACACCCAAATCTCGTCCGGCTTTGATAAAATCAGCTACAATCAGAAAGTACCCGGGAAATCCCATATTTCGAATAGTTTCCAACTCAAAATTCAATCGCTCTTCTATAGCCGGTGTCATAATAGGATAACGTGTTATGGCGCCCTGAAAAGTAAGATGTCGTAAATACTCCCATTGATTTAAAACATCCGGGCTGAGTTCTTTATTACCATACTTTTGAGGGGTAGTATGAATTTTAAATTTTTCGGGAATAGGAAAATTAGGTAATAAAATATCCCGTTTCAGGTTGAGTGTTTTAACTTTACTTACAATCTCATTGGTATAATCAATAGCTTGCGGAATATCTTTAAACAAGTCATTCATCTGGGCCTGGGTTTTAAAGAAAAACTGATCGTTGTAAAACGCAAATCGTTTTCCCTTCATCCCCCCCGATTCTTCATCCGGATCTTTTACCGTAGGTGTGCTTTGCTTTTCACCGGTATTGATACATAACAAAATATCATGAGCATTATAATCTTCCTGATCCACATAATGCGAATCATTGGTAGCAATCACTTTTACATTGTACTTGGCCGCCCATTTCAGCAATACCTCATTTACTTTTTCCTGCTCGGGTATATGATGACGTTGTAATTCGATATAATAATCTTCTCCAAATAAATCCAACCACCACTTAAATACTTTTTCTCCCTCTTCTTCCCCTTTTTTCAGAATGGTTTTAGGAACTTCGGCTCCCAAACAACAGGTTGTTGCTATTAAACCTTTATGATATTTTAAAATTAACTCTTTGTCAATCCGTGGATATTTTGAATATAAGCCTTCTATGTATCCTAATGAGGTAAGCTTGCACAGATTTCGATATCCCTCTTCATCCTTGGCCAGCATGAGCTGATGATAGCGAATATCTTTATCTTCTTTCGTAAATTGTTTTTTATGCCGATCTCCCACCACATAAAATTCACAACCTATAATAGGCTTTACCCGTAGCGTACCATCATCATGCTTATGTTTAAAGGCTTCATTCACAAAATGAAACACTCCAAACATGTTTCCATGATCGGTAATGGCTAATGCTGGCATGTTGTCAGCAATGGCTTTTTTATAGAGCTTTCCAATTTCAGCGGCTCCATCTAACAACGAAAACTGTGTATGAACATGTAAATGGCTAAATGTAGGCATAGGTCAATCATGAAAAATTACTTACCGTAAAAGTATAAAGACTACTTCGCCTAAATACGTCCTGTTGAAAATCTATGAATAAATCATTATCCTCATTTTTATTTCAAAGCAAAATAGTTCGATAAAACCCCATATTGTCATCATATTATATTAAAGAGGACCACCGCGTTTTCTTCCTCCTCGTGGGGACGGATTCACCCGCTGCCCCATCACCCTACACGATTTTGCTACGACCGGTTTTGACCCACCTACGGCAAGAAACACCGACATTGCAATCTAATCAATAAATCATACCTTTTACATATAATTAAAAATCAGCATGAGAGTTTTTAAATGCTTAAAATCTTTCCCCAAAGACGGTCTAAGCGTGTTGAATGACTGGTTGCTTTTGGGTTTACCTCTCAAGATTAAAGCATACAAATGCTTAATTTGCGTTCTATGCTATTAACCTAATGGCAATTTCAGAATATACAAAAATAAAAAACTTGGTTTCTTGTACTTTCTTGTTTGCCTAAGGTATTGTATATTTACACTATGAATTTAAGATTCATAATTCTTACTATTGCTATAAACCTCTATTTTTTTTCGATTAAAGCACAATATATTGATTTGATACGAAATGACCAGTTTTTGGTAATTGAAAATACAGACACACTAAAACTGGCATGGGGTGGAGCATTGAATTATCCGCAATTTTCTGCTGCAGATGTAAACTACGACGGATGGAATGATCTGGTCGTCTTTGACCGTACAGGAAATAAAATTACCTGTTTAATCAATCAAGGTATTCCCGGCAAACCAGAATATAGCATAGGCGATGTTTACAGGTATCTTTTTCCTCCGGTTACCGATTGGATGTTAATGGCCGATTATAACGGTGATGGAAATCAAGACCTATTTCACTATTGGAACGGCAGTGTACAGGTGCATCGCAACACTGGAAATGCAATGATTGGACTCCAATTCACATTAGTAAAAGAACAACTCCGATCACAATATAGCATCAACCCAATCCCCTTGTATGTCAGCTCAGCCGATATCCCTTCCATTACCGATGTGGACGGAGATGGCGATCTGGATATTCTCACCTTCAACTTTTTAGGTGGTTGCGTAGAATTTCACCAAAACCGCAGTATGGAACTTTACGGCCATCGGGACAGTTTGGTTTTTACCCTGCGATCAGATAATTGGGGGAATTTTGTAGAAGGGACCTCTGCTACCGATATTTTTCTAAACGATAGTTGTGATGCTCCAAGCGGAGGAATACCAGGAGGAATGCGTCATAGTGGTTCATCCTTATTGGCATTGGATATGGATGGAGACGGTGATAAAGATTTGGTATTAGGAGATATTGGTGCTAATTTTCTTACCTATTTGCGAAACGACGGAACACCCATACAGGCTAACATCGGAGCCTATGAGTTCAACTTTCCTCAAAATTACAATGCTACTCTTCCAGTAAATCTCACTACGTTTCCCGCAGCCTTTTATGTGGACGTAAATAACGACAGCAAAAGAGACCTGATTGTAGCACCTAATGCCCCAGAAAGTTCAGAAACAAGTAATAGCGTGTGGCGCTATACTAATGTTGGTACAGATACTCAACCCAATTTTAAACGATTAGAAACTAATTTCATTCAGGGCGAAATGATAGATCTGGGTGAAGGCGCTTTCCCCGCTTGGGTTGATTATAATCGCGACGGACTTTTAGATTTAGTAATTGGTAATACCAAGTATTTTAACGGAACTGGACAATTATCGCTTTATTTAAATACAGGCACTGCTTCTCTACCCCAATTTGAACTTGTTACCCGAGATTTGGCAGGAATTTCTTCTTTAACCCTAACCAACATTGTACCGGCGTTTGGCGATCTGGATGGAGACGGAGATGCCGATTTGCTCATCGGAGAAACAAGTGGATATATTCATTATTTTGAAAACATAGCTCCTGTAGCACCCAATACTCCGGCAGTATATGCACCACCAATAATGCAATACTTCAACATCAAAGAAAACTCATTCAGCGCCCCGGCCATTGTTGATTTAAATTTAGATGGTTTAAATGATATTGTTTGTGGTAGCAGACTTGGTAAATTAAATTATTACCAAAATACCGGCACCGCATCATCTCCAAACTTTAACCCAACAGCTTCCAATCCAGCAATTCCTACGATTGCCCAACTGGGCGGTGTAAATGTGGTGGATCTCGGCATCAGCTCATCCGGATACAGCGTACCTTCTTTCTTTCAATATAATGGCAATTGGCATTTGGCAGTAGGTTCACTCAAAGGAGGAATTCATCATTACAACCAACTACACGATGGTAGCAATCAGCTTAACACCCAATTTAATTTACTAAATAATAACTGGGGCTTTATGTATCCCGGTTTTCGCAGCTCACCAGCAGTAACTGATATTACAAATGATAATATCCCCGATTTAGTAGTTGGTAATTATGCCGGAGGCGTAAATATGTACATCGGTCAAGCAGGATTTGCCGAATTAAATACCAATTCCTCACCTTCAACGGTTCAGGTTTTTCCCAATCCTTTTTCCAATCAATTCAACGTCCGTTTCATTGGTAAATCATTTCATGTTACCATACGTGACCTGAATGGACGTATCATTCAAACATGTGAAAATGCTTATCAAGAAGTGGTGTTATCTTCTGAAAACTGGGCTCCAGGAATTTATCTCTTGGAAATAACTTTCGGTTCGGCACGATATTTTCTTAAATTAGTACGATCTAATTAAAAATAATGCAAATGAAAATGATAAAAATTTCATTAGTGATTGGTGTACTTCTTTGTACTAATTCGTTGCTTCAGGCTCAAAATAATGAACCCAAAAAATATCCGGAAGGGAACGTAAACTACAATGTGCTTTTTAATTCTAAAAACAAAGGCACCTTTGAACCTGAATTTCTATCATACAAAGCTGATGCAGATGCAATTAAATACATCAAAAAAAACAGCAAGGATGTACGCATTAAAATTGTTATGGGCTTTTGGTGCGAAGACAGCCAAATACAAGTACCTCGAATGCTGAGAATATTAAAAGATGCAGGTTGGGATGTAGAAGATGAAAAGCAAGTAAAGATATACGGGGTAGATGAAAATAAATGGGCTGGATTTGAAGGTTTTCAGGCCTTGAACATCGTAAATGTACCCACATTTATTGTTTACTATAACAACAAAGAAGTAGGACGTATTGTAGAAAAACCTAAATCTTCATTAGAAAAAGACTTGGTAGAAATTTTACAAAAAATAGTTCGCTAGCTATGCCGTCCGATGCTTCGGGAATCAATCCAAGATTTTCTAAAAAAACATTTCTCCGCCCTGACCCAGAAAGCTTGATTCAGGGGATATTAAATGGGGATATTACAGCATTGAGTCGTGGCATTACCTATATTGAAAGCAGCAAAGAAGAAGATCAGCCCGGTAAACACAAAATTATCCAAGCCATACTACCTCATGCCGGCAAATCGCTTCGCATTGGAATTACGGGCATCCCCGGAGCCGGAAAAAGCACTTTAATAGAAGCATTAGGACTGGAACTGATTTCGCAAGGCCATAAAGTAGCAGTATTAGCAGTTGACCCAAGCAGTCAGCTTTCAAAAGGAAGTATTTTGGGCGATAAAACCCGAATGGAACAGTTGTCCCGACATCCTAATGCTTACATTCGCCCCACGCCATCAGCAGGCTCTATGGGTGGCGTTGCACGCCATACGCGGGAAGCCATGTTATTATGCGAAGCCTGCGGCTTCGACATAATCTTGGTTGAAACCGTTGGCGTAGGCCAATCTGAAACCGCCGTACATTCTATGACAGATTTATTTCTGCTGTTGGCTATTCCCGGTACCGGCGATGAATTACAAGGCATAAAACGGGGTATAATGGAAATGGCTGATCTAATCTTTATTAACAAGGCCGATATATTCCCTGAAAAAGTTCGCCTTACCCAACAACAATTAGAAAATGCGTTACACTTCTTTCCGCCGCATGCCTCCGGGCAACCGGTGCAAGTACTTACCGGATCTGCGTTGCAACAACCTACAATCGCTGAACTCTGCCGATATATTTTAAATCATGCCAAACTTATTCGAGATTCAGGTTATTTTGAATCACAACGAAAAGAACAAGCCATGTGGTGGTTTAAAGAAACCCTCGATCAGGAAATTTTAAAAAGATTTTATCAACAAAATAAATACACTAAAATAGTTTACGAGCTACGTCAAGAAGTAATGCTAGGAAAAATAGATCCCTTTCAGGCAGTAGATTTAATCATGAAAGAATGGAAATAAAAATTTCACTTATTCACATACAGTTTTTCAGTTTTTAAATATTTGACAAACTCTTTGTTTTGCATTATCCCAAATTATGCATTAGAAAATTTCCGTAGGCATTCAGAAAAAAAAAACCTACTTAGCCACTGTTACATAAATAACCACAGAGAACACAAAGGAATACTGTGTGTTTTTACTTTCATTTTCATTGTGTTCTCCGTGTATCTCTGTGTTCTTTGTGGTTAAATTTTTCACCACAGAGAACACAGATAAATAAACCAATTAAAAAACGTCTTCAAC
>CALEWF010000225.1 GCA_937925455.1 uncultured Flavobacteriales bacterium
GGCAACAAGCCACCGCAGCCTTAGTGCAGCTTGTTTGCACACAAGCTGCATAAGAGCGGAACACGCGGCCGCCCTCCTAATAATATACTCAAAATGCGTATTAGTGTACTAAATACACCATCTATTTATGTTTAAAGGTTAATTTTTATTCTGCCTGTAAAATAGGGGGATTCACCGCGAATAAATCCACCGGCAAAATCAGCATGGAATATTCGGAATATATTTTCAAGCCCTATGGTAAACTCATAAAAGTCTTTTAACTGCGGGGTGTACAAGAAATGAAATCCTACCACCTCATGCCACTTAAGTTTTTTAATACCCGGAATTTTACCTAAAAACCAACCTTTGAAATGATGCTGTGCATGCAATTCGGCAAACCATTCGTTGGTGCTAAAACGGTAATAAGGCAGAGTTCGGAAGCTGATTAAATCATTGCGATGTGTAAATATGGTTTGGGTGGTGTTGAAGTGATGATAATCAGCAAAGGTGATTTGGCTTTTGGTGATAAACCATCCTCCTCCAGCATCATATTCAGTTTCTCCCAATATGCCGGTATTGATGGTTTGTGAAATATTTAATTGAACATAATCATAATCGGGCAATGAATTTCCTACACTTGGAATGCCGCGTTTATATAGCAAATCTATCACCGGATATTTACTTTCATAGTTGATTTTTAATTTAGGCCGCATCATGTATTTCTGTCCAAATGTAAACCGGGCATGCAGTTGCATAATAAATGCGGTATGTGAAGCAAATGGAGCATTGGGGGTGAGTGGTTCTAACGGATGGTTGGAACTAAACGTTCGGGATTGCCAATTGATAAAAAATGGCGTTAAATCTGGTGCATTATTCAATGGCCTTCGCAAGGTATATTCGCTTACAGCTTCTAAAAAAATACCGTTGGTAACTTCCATTCCCCAGCCTATTTCTCCATAGTATTTCTCGTACAACTTCATGAAGTTTTCTTCAAAAAAAATGGTATAAAAGCTGTTCTGAAGCTGTGTGATGGGGTTTTGGTCATTAAATTGAGTAATAAACCTACCACCTTCTGCCATTACGTACATTCGATTGGTTGCATTAAATCGGTGGCGTATTCCGGCTTTGTAATATAAGCGTTTGCCAGAAAACCCGTAGCGTATTTCTCCATAAGCTTTTATGCGAGCTCTTACTTCTTTGAAAAATTTTGTAAATTCTATTCGCTGGCTGATATTGATACCTTCTACAGTATTGAAATGAAAATTCATCAGGGGTGAAGAAAAATATAATTCAATTTCCCGATATGATTTTCTCCAGGTATATCCGGTTATCGTATTAATAATTTTAAACCGGTTCAATTTTCTGTCAATAGAATCTTTATAGGCTTTTGTTTCGCGAATGGTTTCTAAACTATCTTTTAATTCATAGTCTTTTTGTTCTGTTTGTGTAAGCGGAATAGGGCGAATGCTGTCCCAATAAGCTTCGTTTTTTTGGTTTGATTCTTCTTCAATACGTACTACTTCACCGGTAAAGAATTTGGGCGGAAAATCACGGTTGATTTGATAATTGCTGAAAATGCCGGTAAAATTTCCATCGCCTTGTATTCCAAAAAGTTTGAAATTAAAATTGAAAATAAAGTTTTGTGTGCCTTTCATCCATACCTCCTCGGTGATGGGAATAAAAATTACATTCATCCATAGCGTATCCAAAAAGTTCATACCGTTGTCTTTAGTAAGGTATGTATTGATGGCATGAATACGCCAGGTTTCATCCTGAATATGGATGGTGCCGTTGAGCAGTGGGCTGCCTGTAAGTTTTGGGCTGATTGCTATTTTATGTATTTTTCTTCCTTGATCTTCGTATTCGCCAATTAAACGATACTTATAATACGTCATGGCATCAACGGCAATGGGCGAAATAATATCGCGGTCAGTTACCGGCGTAGGTACATTGTTGCTGTAAAAATCCAGTTCAAAATCTAGTGCGCTGTTCCAGCTAAAACCCTGACTTCGTCCGCTTACTTTGGATGAAATCATGATTTCTTTTTTTTGGTCAGGCTTTTGTATAAAAACTTCAGAAACACTTTCTGAGAGATATACAATTCCACTTCGGGTAGAGTCGAGACCATCAATAAAAATATCACGTCCCATGATTTTCTCGGGCACGTTTCGCAAATAGCTCATTCCTTTAATATAACTGTTGTAGGAATATGCTTTTACTTGTTCCTGATAAAACCTTCTTTTTTGCTGCGCTTTGCGGATGATAGCGTAGGCGGGGTCTTCGTCTTTGGCAGATACGGTATATTCTTTAATTTCTATCGCCTGCGGATACATGGTAATACGCAGGGTTATATTTTCTTTTTGGAGGATTACGCTTTCTACATGGGTTTTATAGCCAATATACCTGAATATAATTTGGTATTGACCGGGTTCTACTACATCTAAAAAAAACTTTCCATCTAAGTTGGTAGATGTTCCGATAGACGTGCCTTGAATGAATACATTTACAAAAGGCAATGGCTCATTGCGTTCATCGGTTACTGTTCCGGAGATGCGAATAGCATAAACAACCGAAACAAAACTACTCATCAATACAATGAGCCATCCCTTCAAAAGATATTGCTTTTTAAAGCAAAGCATTCAGCTTTTGCACCAATACATTTTTGGGCACTACTCCTACTTGTTTGTCAACTACCTGTCCGTTTTTAAAAAACAACAGGGTGGGGATGCTGCGAATACCAAATTCTATCGAAACATTCGGATTATTATCCACATCTAATTTGCCAATCAAGGCTTTCCCTTCAAATTCTTTTGAAATTTCTTCTACCACCGGACCAATCATTTTACACGGTCCGCACCATTCTGCCCAAAAATCAACCATTACAGGTTTATCTGATTTTTTTACCAGTTCGTCAAAATTTGCATCTGTGAGTGTTACTGCCATGTGTTTTTATTTTTTTTAATGTTAGTAATTTCAACAAAAATACACAATTCAAAGCATTTCAGAGTTGGACGATTATTTTTTACATTAGTTATTTAAAACAAAAACAATTGGTTACAAATGTGTTAGAATTTAAATTTTAAACTTTTTTCTTATAATTATTTAACATATCCGCATACTTAGCTTTTGTTCATAAATAGATTCAGCTTTTGATGCCGGGAGTTTTTGTATTTTTGAGCCAAAGTTTTTCTGTACATGAATGTATTTCTTAAATTATTTGGAGCTCCTATTATTCCCCTTGATCAAATAGAACAAGTAGAAGGACCCTCCAAAGATCTGATATTATATGCCGTGCCGGCAATGATTTTTTTTACATTGGTAGAAATTATTGTTTCTACTATTCAAAACAAACACTATTACGAAAAGAAAGAAACCATTGGTTCTATTGGGGTAGGTATTGGCAATCTCATAGTATCTGCCGGACTAAAAGTAATTATGCTGTATGGAGTTGTGAGAATTTATAATTGGGTGCCTTGGCGGATGGAACTGAACTGGTGGACGTTTCCGGTAGCCTATGTGGTCTATGATTTTTGTTCTTACTGGGCACATCGCATATCTCACGAACAACGTTTTTGGTGGGCTACACACGTAGTACATCATTCGGGAGAATATTATAACCTGGCGGTTTCTTTTCGATTGAGCTGGGTGCAGCATCTAAAAATTATTTTCTTTTTACCCGTTGCTTTTATGGGATTTCATCCGGTTATTTTCTTTATCACCTATCAAATTGCCGTGTTGTTTCAGTTTTGGGTTCATACCGAATACATCCGTAAGTTACACCCGATAATAGAATATATTTTTGCTACCCCTTCCAATCACCGCGTACATCATGGTTCACAAGAAAAGTATATTGACAAAAACTACGGTGCTACATTTATCATTTGGGATAGGATATTTGGAACCTATCAGCCCGAAGAAGAGCAGGTAGTGTATGGATTGACTACCAATATACAGCATAAAGCCAATCCATTTTACATCAACTTTCATGAATACAAAGACATGTGGGAAGATGTAAAAAATGCCCGAGGATGGAAGAAAAAATTATTTTACATATTTG
>CALEWF010000226.1 GCA_937925455.1 uncultured Flavobacteriales bacterium
AACATGAGGTGTCATGCAGTGGTTTAGCTAATTGTTGATAGTTGAATTTTTTAAAGAATGTTTAAATTATTTCTTTAAGAAAATTAAAACTGATACATCGTATATTGATAGCATTAAATACTTTATTCATGTAAATTCTG
This sequence comes from uncultured Flavobacteriales bacterium, assembly GCA_937925455.1. Taxonomy (GTDB): domain Bacteria; phylum Bacteroidota; class Bacteroidia; order CAIKAF01; family CAIKAF01; genus BA4. The sequence goes on from CALEWF010000226.1 coordinate 141, forward strand.
CTAATGAAGATAATCCCTTTTTATATTATGTGATTGGAAATGAAATTTTAGAATATAATAATAGTCTTGATTCATATGATAATAGTCTTGATTCATTGGCTTATGAGTATTTTGAAACTGCATTAGGTATAGACGCATTAAATCCACTATTTTGGAATGCAATAGGCCAAATTTATTACAATAAGAATGAATTCAAAAATGCAATAAATATTTATACATACTCACGTGATCTGGATACATGTTATGCAGATACTTATTTCCTTTTAGGATTGTCATATTTTAAATATTTTAATGAAATCTCAGATTATGATGCGTATTATATTGCTATTTATTATTTCAAAAAATTTATTGAGCAAAACCCATTTAATCCTATTTCTTATTACAATATCGGTTATATTTATTTTTTATTGAAAGACTACAAACGTGCAGAAGAATAATATAATATGGGCATTAAAGTAAATCCAAATTATGAAAACTTTTATTACGACCTAGCTTGTATAAAAGCTATTTTAAATGATAAAGAAAGTGCCATAAATTACCTTGAGAAATTTTTACAATTGAACAAAAATTCTCTATCAAGAAGTGATATAGAAAGAGAATCTAGCTTTAAAAACATTCTAAACAATAAAAAATTCAAATCGTTGCTTAAAAAATATTTTAATTAAGAACATATCTTTCAATCGCTGCATGCTCTACATAAAAACGATAAGGTAAAAAGGCATCTTCACCAGCATAATCAATTCCTATACGGGTACTTATTCTTATTTCATTATTCAAAAGTATTAAACCTCTATCTTCAATCCAAATAATGTTATCCATTAAACTAATTCCATTTAAACCTGTATGAATACCTAATGCAGCAGATACTTTTCCCGGACCAATCGTCAAATTTTTACTGATAGATTTAGCGTTTCTCCTTTTTAAAATAACATCAATACCATCCATAGGATAAATAGCACGAATAAGCACAGCATGTGGTATGCCTTCTACATTGGTAACTACATTAAATAAATGATGAATACCATAACACAAATATACATACGCTTTACCTCCTTGATGATACATCACTTCATTTCGGGCTGTTCTTCTACCACCGTATGCATGCGATGCTTTATCTGTAATTCCAGCATACGCTTCTGTTTCTGTAATAATTCCTGATGTATATTTGCCATCTATTTTTGTACACAATACTTTACCTAATAAATCTCTAGCAATTTGTAATACATCTTCTTTAATATAAAAAGAATTTGGTAGCTTCATTGCAACAAAAATAAAGCTAACAGTAAATTAATACGCTTGAGAAAGTTTCATTTTAATTATAGATTCAATCTCAACCCACGGAATATCTATTACAGGAGAACCCATAACATATGGAGCTATTTCATACTCATTATACTGAATTTTTAAGCCTTGGGGAGTAAGAAAAAAATTATCGTTTATATGAAAACGATTATTGTTAAATTCAAAAGCATAATCATTAAAATTGGCTTTCATATCTCCGTTCATATTTTGATATCTAAAATATTTTTCAGATATAGAATTTAATTTAGGCATATCAATAAAAATATCTTTTAAAGATAACATTCGTCCATCAGAAACTGAATAGTTGTAATAAAAAATTATTCCATGTCCGTGAAAACCTCCTTGAAATAAATATTCAGTTGCATATAAAGTAACAATTTCATTAAAAGGTCTTAATATAGAGATATGTAATTCGAGCTCCCAAGGAATCTCCCAATTGTTATCTTTACTATATGACAAATATGCTTGCCTGAAACGATTACTTGCTTCTTTTACATCTTCGTAATTTGCAATAGGTATTCTAATTGAAGAATCAAGAAGACCATTTAAAGTATTGTTCAAAATAAACAATACCTCTGAATTAACGGTTTCTTGAACTGGCAGGGTTGGATTAGAAAATAATTCATAGTGTATTTTTGTTGTTGTTTCTATTGTATCAAAAATATCAAAAGTATCTATCTTCCAATCTACTTTTTGACTGTTTAAATCAATATTTTCTTTAGGTAATTTTTTCCCCGAATTATTACAAGATAAAATGTTAAACAACAGAATAATTAAACCTAAAACAAAGCAAACTATTCGACACATATTTAATAACAATTTAAATAACTAAGAACAAAAATCGCATTTAAATTGAAACGAATTATAGAAGCAAACGATAATTAACAAACTGATTATCTTTGTTTAAAGTTTGTTTTGCAAATCAACGAGTAAAACATATCTTTGCGTTCATTTTTTTAAATTCAGAGAAAACTAAGTTGATATGCAGAATAAGAGTGCGATTCAGATTTTTGGAATCCTGTTGGCGTTAGCCTGTATTTTTCATCTTTCGTTCACATTTGTTACCCGTAGGGTAGAAAGCAAAGCCCGTGAAATTGCTGGAGGTGATCCTACGCTGGAAAGAGCCTACCTCGACTCGATGAACGGACAAGTAGTTTACAACCTGGGTATCGCTAAATATACCTATGCCGAATGTAAACAACGGGAAATAAACCTGGGTCTTGACCTTAAAGGTGGTATGAATGTAACGTTGGAGGTATCTATTCCAGACTTGCTTCGTGCCATGAGTAATAATAGTCAGGACAGTACTTTTGTAAAAGCTTTAAAAGTAGCGCAAGAGCAACAAAAAAACAGCCAGGCCAGCTTTGTTGATTTGTTTTACAATGCCTTTACTTCCATCAATCCGCAAGCTCGCCTCGCCAGTCCGGCTATTTTTGGGCACAAAGATCAGGACATGATCAATATTAAAATGACCAATGAAGAGGTAAAAGCTATATTGGCCCGCGAAGCAGATCAAGCTATTGACCGTACATTTGAAGTATTAAATGCCCGTATTGATAATTTTGGGGTTACTCAGCCAAACATACAGAAACTTGAAGGTTCCGGACGAATATTGGTAGAATTACCCGGAGTACAAGATCCGAATCGCGTTAAAAAATTATTAGAAGCATCTGCCAAATTAGAGTTTTACGAAACTTACGAAAATCAGGAAATCTTCCAATACATTCAAAAGGCAAATGATGAACTGGCCAGACTGCGTGTAGGAAAAAAATCAGAAGAAAAAACGGATTCATTGCCTGCTGATACTACCCAAACAACTATTTACAGTCAAGATTCATTACAAATCACTTCTTTAGAATCAACTAAAGATTCATCTACTTTAGGTCAGCAAAGTTTTGAAGAATTTGAAAAAAACAACCCTTTGTTTGCTCTGTTAATACCAAATATTGGAACTAATGAATCCAAACAACAGTTTTACAATCCGGGACCGGTAGTTGGATATGCCACCCCATTTGATACCAGCAAAATTGGTGAATATCTTCGCATGCCCCAAATAGCCTCCTTGCTGCCCAAAGACCTTCGTTTATTTTGGGAACAACGTTCAGGCATTGATAGAAATAGTAATTTATTGGCTTTAGTAGCCTGTAAGGTTACACGTCGTGATGGAAAAGCATCGTTGGAAGGCGATGTGATAACCGATGCCAGCTTTGAACCTGATGATCGTAAAGGAGGTTTCCGGGTTACCATGAAAATGAATGCCGAAGGAGCAAAAACATGGGCTGAATTAACCAAGAAAAATATTGGAAAAAGCATTGCCATTGTATTGGACGGAAGGGTTTACTCCTATCCCAGTGTTGAAGAAGCTATTACGGGTGGTATCTCAAGCATTACCGGTAATTTTAGTTTTGAAGATGCAAAAACGCTGGCATCTGTATTAAAAGCCGGTAAACTGCCTACCCCTGCCACCATCGTTGAGCAGGCGGTGGTAGGACCTTCATTAGGACAAAAAGCAATCAATGCCGGTTTGACTTCATTAGCCATTGCTTTTATTATGATTATGCTTTACATGGCATTTTACTATGGTAAAGCCGGTTTAACAGCTGATATTGCCTTAATCAGCAACGTATTTTTCTTAGTAGGAACTCTTACTGCCTTGGGAGCAACATTAACACTTCCGGGTATTACCGGTATCGTATTGACTCTTGGTATGTCTGTTGATGCCAATGTATTGATTTTTGAACGTATTAAAGAAGAAGTACGTAATGGTAAAGGTCTAAAACTTGCACTAAGCGATGGGTATAAGCGTGCTTACGCTGCAATTATTGACTCTAATATTACAACC
>CALEWF010000227.1 GCA_937925455.1 uncultured Flavobacteriales bacterium
GAAAATACCGATGAAATAATTCAGGCTGAACAACAAAAAGTTACAAACTGATTTTGCAGGTTGAGATATTCTGCGTAAATTTGCAACGCAATATGGGAAAGAACGGAAGGGGACGTTGTCCCCTTTTTTATTACTAAATCATGAATAAAGCCTCTCACATATTACAATTATTAGAAGAAGAACTGAATCGTCAGGATTTATTTCTGATAGAATTTCAGGAAAATGGGGAAGATCGCTTCACAGCATACATAGACGGGATGAATAATGTTACGCTGAAACAATGTTCAGATGTAACACGCAATCTGCGAGAAGCACTCGGAGAGGCTTACGACGATGTAGAAATAACTATTTCATCACCTGGACTGGATCGTCCGTTTAAACATCCCAAACAATATCAAAAAAATTTAGACAAAAGCATAGAGGTAATATTGAAAGACGGAAGTAAAATTACCGGTAAATTAAAAGAAGTATGTGATGGGCAAATTTTAGTTCATGAATACAAACCTTTAAAAGGAAAAAACAAAGCTCAAAAGCCTGAGCTTGGTGATAAAATCACTGCCATTTCATTAAATCAAATAAAGCAAACAACTAAAATGATCATATTTTAAATCATGCGATTATGGACAATTTAAATCTCATAGAGTCATTCTCAGAATTTAAAGAGGTTAAAAATATTGACCGGGTTACGATGATGAACATCCTGGAGGATGTTATCCGCAATATGATTACAAAAAAATTTGGCGATGCGGACAATTTCGACATCATCATCAATGTAGATAAAGGCGACTTGGAGATTTGGCGTAACCGCGAAATTGTGGATGACGAATGGGCAGAAGATAGTTTTGATTTTGATGAATCAAAACATATTAGTTTAAGTGAAGCTCGAAAAATTGACCCAGACTTTGAAATTGGAGAAGAAGTAACAGACGAATTGAAACTTGCAGATTTTGGCCGTCGTGCTATTCAGGCCATGAAGCAAAATCTGATTTCGCGTATTACCGATTTAGGAAAAGATCACGTATATAAGAAATACAAAGAACGGGTTGGAGAAATTATATCTGGAGAAGTGTATCAGGTATGGCGTAAAGAATTGTTAGTATTAGATGATGAAGGAAACGAACTCATACTTCCAAAACAGGAGATGATTCCAACCGATTTTTATAAAAAAGGAGATACATTACGTGCCGTGGTATTGCGGGTTGAAATGAAGAACAACAGCCCGCTAATTATACTTTCCAGAACATCTCCTGTATTCCTTGAAAAACTATTTGAACAAGAAGTACCGGAAGTATTTGACGGGCTAATCACCATTAAAAAAATTGTACGCGTACCGGGAGAACGAGCCAAAGTAGCCGTAGAGTCATACGATGACCGTATTGACCCCGTTGGTGCTTGCGTGGGGATGAAGGGATCACGAATACATGGTATTGTTCGTGAACTGCGAAATGAAAATATTGATGTAATTAATTATACTAATAACCAGGCGTTGTTTATTCAACGTGCATTAAGCCCGGCAAAAATCAGTTCAATTAAAATCAATGAAGAGAATAAATCAGCAGCAGTTTATTTAAAACCCGATCAGGTTTCACTAGCCATTGGCAAAGGTGGTTTAAACATCAAACTGGCTAGTAAGCTAACCGGCTATGAAATTGAAGTGTACCGTGAAGAAGAACCAGATACAGAAGACGTTGCATTGGATGAATTCCGCGACGAAATTGAAGACTGGATTATTGACGAATTAAAGAGTATTGGTTGTGATACAGCCAAGAACGTTCTTGAATTGAGTGTAGAAGATTTGGTGAAGCGTACCGACTTAGAAGAAGAAACAATTCGTCAGGTTATGGATATCCTACGCTCAGAATTTGAAGATTAATTGTAGATTTTAACGTACCTTTGTGTGATTGTAAAAGAGTAAAATAGCGAAAATCAAATATGTCAGAAGCAAAAGGAATGAGATTAGCAAAAGTAGCCAAAGAGCTGAACGTAGGATTATCTACCATTGTAGAATTTCTAGGGAAGCAGGGCTTTGCTATTGAATCTAACCCGAATACTAAGATTGATGAAACTCAGTATTCCCTTTTGCTAAAAGAATTTCAGGGTGAAAAATTGGTAAAGGAAAAATCCAAAAGTTTAGAAACTTTTTCATCCAAACGCGAAACAGTTACCATTGAGGAAAAGTACAAAGAAGAAAAACGTACTTCGGAAGAATTACCCAATGAAGTATTGATTAAAGATACTACGCTGAAGGGTGAACCCATTGAAGAAGTGATAAAACCCAAGGTAGAAACCCCGAAGCTAAAAGTAGTAGATAAAATAGAACTACCTGATACGAAAAAGGGGAAATCAAAAACCAAAGAAGAACCTATAAAAAAAGAGGAAACTCCTCCTCCGGTAACAGAAGAACTACCGGCTGCTAATAGCAAAAAAGCACCCAAGCAGGAACAAGAGCCTGCTGCATCAGAGCCAGAAGCCCCACCTGTTGCCGAGCCAACTCTAGAACCAGAATTACCTAAAGAAGAAAAAGAAGAAGTAATTCGTGCACAGGTTGAAAAACTTGAAGGACCGAAAGTTATTGGAAAAATAGAACTTCCGAAAGAAACACCCAAGGCCTCTCTCTCCGAGTTACATAAAGAGCATATAAAGAAAGAAAAGAAAAAACGGCAGCGTATTAAACCCGAAGCCGTAAAGAAAGTTGATCCTGCCAATATACCTGTAACTAACTTCAAAAAAGAGGAAAAGTTTAAGGGCAATAAGCACAAAGGCGGAAAAGACAAAAAAGTTGAACTAAGCGAAGAAGACATTCAAAAACAAGTAAAAGAAACCTTAGCCAGGCTTAGTGAACGAAGCAAATCTAAGCAAGTAAAACTTCGTAAACAAAAACGTGAAGAAATACGCGAAAAGCTGGAAGAAGAAGCCATACGCGCTGAAGAAGACCGTAAAATTCTAAAGGTTACAGAGTTCGTTTCAGCTAATCAATTAGCACAAATGATGGATGTACCGGTAACCGATGTTATTTCTGCTTGCATGAGCTTAGGGTTATTTGTTTCCATCAACCAGCGTTTGGATGCTGAAACCATATCCATCATAGCAGAGGAATTTGGATATACAGTAAACTTTGTAACAGCTGATATTCAGGAAGCCATTGAGGAAGAAGAGGATGATCCGAATGATTTAACAGAAAGGCCCCCTGTTGTTACTGTAATGGGGCACGTTGACCATGGAAAAACTTCATTGCTTGATTATATCAGAAAAACCAATGTAATTGCCGGGGAAGCCGGTGGTATTACTCAGCACATTGGAGCGTATGGTGTTGAGCTGGAAAACGGGAAACACATCACCTTCATTGATACGCCCGGTCACGAAGCTTTTACGGCAATGCGTGCCCGTGGAGCCCAAGTAACGGATGTTGCTATTATTGTTATTGCGGCAGATGATAGCGTGATGCCTCAAACTGTTGAAGCCATAAATCACGCAAAGGCAGCAGGTGTTCCGATTGTTTTTGCCATTAACAAAGTGGATAAGCCCGGTGCCAATCCGGATAAAATAAGAGAAGCCCTTGCTGCTATGAATTATCTTGTAGAAGAATGGGGCGGAAAGTATCAGTGTCAGGAAATTTCAGCAAAGTTTGGGAAGAATATTGATATATTACTTGACAAAGTATTATTGGAAGCAGAAATGCTTCAGTTAAAAGCCAATCCTAAGAAACGCGCTTCAGGAACTGTAATTGAAGCCCAATTAGACAAAGGCCGCGGATTTGTTACTACTGTTTTGGTTCAAAACGGAACCCTGAGAGTGGGCGATGTTATGCTTGCAGGCCCATACAGTGGCCGTGTGAAAGCCATGTTTAACGAGCGGGGGATAAAAATTGATTCAGCCGGCCCGTCAACACCGGTTCGTGTTCTTGGGCTATCAGGAGCACCACAAGCCGGTGATAAATTCAACGTGATGGAAGATGAACGTGAGGCGCGTGAAATTGCAGCTAAACGCTTACAATTACAAAGAGAGCAAGGTTTACGTGCTAAAAAACACATCACGCTGGATGAAATTGGACGTCGAATTGCTATCGGCGACTTTAAGCAATTAAACATTTTAATCAAAGGAGACACTGATGGTTCAATCGAAGCCTTGGGGGATGCTTTATTGAAACTATCTACTGAAAAAATTCAGGTAAATATCATACATAAAGCAGTAGGTGCAATCAGCGAATCGGATGTACTGCTTGCTTCAGCTTCTGATGCAATTATCGTTGGATTTAATGTTCGTCCATCTACCAATGCCCGCAAACTGGCAGAAAAAGAAGAGATAGACATTCGCCACTACTCTATCATTTATCAAGCCATTGAAGAAGTGAAGGCAGCCATGGAAGGCATGCTGGCGCCGGAATTTGAAGAAAAAGTAATTGGTAATGCTGAAATACGCGAAGTATTTCATATTACCAAGGTAGGAACCGTAGCGGGCTGCTACATAACGGATGGAAAGATAACTCGCAATTCAAAAGTACGCATCATCCGCGACGGCATAGTTATACATACCGGTAAGCTCTCTTCCCTCAAGCGATTTAAAGATGATGTAAAAGAAGTTACCTACGGATATGAATGCGGGATGTCGTTTGAGAAATTTGATGCCATTCAGCCTGGCGATATAATAGAAGCCTTTGAAGAAGTGCAGGTTAAACCCAAATTATAAGCCTCATTTTTCTTTCAAATATGCTTTAATAATTCCATGCCCTAAATAAATTAAAGGAGTCATGGCTATAGCTATCATTAGTTTAGCAGCATATCCGGTTGAAGCCATATTCAAATATTCACTCAAGGAAATTTTACCAGGTATCCAAAACGCAATTCCTGCCACGATAAACGTGTCTATAAGTTGCGATACTGCCGTAGAGCCGGTTGCACGCAACCAAATCATCTTTCCTTTGGTAAGGTTTTTAAAAAACCAAAATAACATAACATCGGTAAGCTGAGAAACAACAAAAGCCGTAACACTACCTATAATAATCCACATAGACTGTCCAAACACCGCCTTGAACTGATCGTCATTTACCGGTGAAAAATCTACGGACGGAATGTTCATGCCGGCAAATAACAAAACAAACGCATAAATAATAAGTACCGTAGTAATGAACGTAAGTTTACGTACCCCTTTCTTCCCAAAATGTTCATTGATAAGGTCTGTAATGATAAATACTATGGGCCAGGGTAAAATACCGATACTCATGGCAAATGGACCCAGCTTCAATGATTGCCCCCCCAAATCAGTTTGCCAAGGACCTAATAAGATTAATTTACCCCCAATTAACTCTGCAACAATGGCATTGGTAATAAAAAAACCGGCCAAAATTATAAAAACCGTGTCTCTTCTTGATTGAAACATGCGGTAAAACTACGCTTTTAAAGGAAATTAAAATATAGTATCCTTGCAAACTATATTGGTATTACCTTTGAGACTTGTATGACCCCCACAAAAACCAAACAATTAAACCAATGGGCTTGGATTATCACCGGCATCATGATGATGGTTCATTTCATTCCTTATTTAATTTTATGGGATAATGCATACATCAGATTGCATGATACCTTAGAAGGTGAATGGATTTGGTTGGATATATTAAAAAAATCGGGGGTAGCTTGGAAAATCAGTCCGCAAGCAACCATACCGCAAGTAATGAATGGCATACCACGCAATGCTTT
>CALEWF010000228.1 GCA_937925455.1 uncultured Flavobacteriales bacterium
ACGGATGAAAATTCATCATGCGAGTTCCATCCGGCCTTATTATTAATTTTTTTTACGGATGAAAACACTTTACCTATCCCTTGTTCTATTCTTTGCTTTGATTAATGCTTTTGGACAAGAGCGTTATTATTTTGACATTTCTGAAAAAGAAAAAGCCTTTCATAAAATCAATCTCTACGAGACGAAAATTTTCAATGAAGCAGATTTAACTTTTGAGATACAATCCCTTACGCTTTTACAATCACGACGTGGTTACCAGGTAAATAGTATTAGAAAAGTTAGAATGAGTGATGCTCTTATCTATGTAACAGATATTAGTAATACAAACTTATTTATTTATGATTTACAGGGTAAAGCACAAAATAAAATTGATATCACCCGGTTTGATGAAAGAGCCTGGATAACTGATTTTACAGTATATAAGGATACCATTTACATAGTTGATAACAAATCATTGTTTTTATTCAAATTTACAGCACAAGGAGATTTTCTGTCCAGAGAATTATTGTCATTTAATTTTGAAGACTTTATCGTTAATACGGAAGGTCTGCATTTTATCTGCAAGCATGAAACAAGCCGCAGAAATAATACCGTAAGAATTAATGTGTTTGACCATTCCTTAAATCTATTGAAGCAATATTTTCTCACAAGTAGAACAAATGATTCAATCTTTAGGCCGAGGTTTTTCCTGGGAATGGATGAGGAGGTGTTGTTTTCTGTATATCTAAACAATGAAGTATATAAAATCAGAAATAATACAGTACTTAAATTTCTGAGAATAGATTATGCAAAAATGATTTATTCATACGCTCATGCAAATGGATTCCATTTCTTTCTGGTGGTCGGTGAGAATATGATACCTGGGGATCCCCTATGGAGATGCTATGTAAAAAATGATACTGCTGAGAATGTTAGATTTGAGATATTTCGAAGTGATGACCTTTCTTTATTCCTGTCTAATGGCATGGATTGTGGAACCCATCAGGACAAATTCGTTAGCTATTTAGATTTCAATTCTCCTATTTTTTTGCGGTCTATACCTGATATGAAATGGAATGCAGAACATGAAAGCATTAAAAAAGATTTTTTTCAAATAGTTGAGAAAATCAACAAAAACCAACACCATATGGTTGTTCTGTATAAAATAGTAAATAATTCTATCCTAACAGATTAAAATAAGTTGGCTCGATTGACGAGAATTTGCAATTATTTCCACAGGTATTAATTCCTTAAATCAGGATGTTACATATCGACAATATATTTATGTTTCCTGCTCCGGAAACTAAGAAACTGTTTAAATTTAAGATTGAAATTATTGTTAAGATGATTAGAATTGAAGTTTACGGAATCCGAGTATCGGGATAAGATTATTAGACGGATAGACCTGCCTGCCGGTTGGCTAGTAAGTCTTGAAAGATGCTAAGACATCTATAAAAATCTACAAATCTTCTCTATCCGTCTTACATCTAAATATCTTATATCTAAATTTAAACAGATACTAACAATAGGTATTTTGCCATATTTGGCTGCAATAATCCCGAAAGTTTTATTCTTAAATCGGAAGAAGGCACTGCTGAAATTGATAATATTTCGGATTTCTGCATTTACGATTATAATATATGGTCGGTTACCGGAAAAGAAATTCGCCGTGGTTTCTTTAATACGTTTTGGGATGATTTAATGGAATGCTTTAGGTTAGAACAATTAGTATTGAGTGGTGAGTAATGAGTGGTTATCATTAAACTAATTACAGAATACTGATATCTTACAAAAACCCTTGTTATCAGCATCTAAATTTCGTAAATTGATAGACCATAAACTCATACAAAATGCGCCATGAACAAAAAATTAACTGGTTTGTACCTTTTATTACTGATGCTATTATTAGCAGCATGTAATAATAAACCCAAAATTGGGTTTTTGATGGACACCCTTGAAATTGAGCGCTGGAATAAGGATAAAGCCTTATTTGTTGAAAAAGTTGAAGCCCTTGAAGGCATTGCTTATGTGGAAGTTGCCAATGGAGATGCTACTTTACAGGTGGAGCAAGCTAAAAAACTGTTAAAGAAAGGAGTAGATGTACTGGTGGTAATCCCAGTTGATCTGGATAAAGCAAGAGAAATTGTTAAAATAGCCCACCAAAAAAAGATTCAGGTTATATCTTACGACAGAATGATAAAAAACTGTTCTGTTGACTACTATATTTCAACCGATAATATTAACATTGGCGAAATTCAGGCCGATTATCTCAGCCGGATAACACCAAAAGGAAAGTTTGGGTTAGTGGGTGGCTCAAAAACCGATTATAACGCATTTTTACTGCATCTTGGCTGGATGAATGTGTTGCAACCTTTGATTGAACGTGGCGATATACAAATTGTACTTGAGGATTTTTCCAATGCCTGGACACAGGAAGAAGGCTACCGTATTACCAGTAATTTTCTGAAAAACAATCCTAACGGATTGGATGCTGTAATAGCCGGAAATGACGCTCTTGCCTCGGGGGTGATTCAGGCTTTAGAGGAGTACGGCCTGCTAAAACGCGTTTTGGTAGCCGGACAGGATGCCGATGTGGAAGCACTAAGGAATATTCTTGCCGGATATCAAACCATTACTGTTTACAAGCCCATTGAAGCTCTGGCCAATGCATCGGCCGAGGTCGCCATCCAAATCTCCAAAAAACAGCCACCTTTGAATACCGGCGTAACTGTAAACAATGGCCGGCGTCTGGTTCCTTCAATTTTACTGCCTTCGCAGGTAGTGCATAAAAACAATATTAAAATGACAGTGGTTTCGGAAGGCTTTGTAACCGAACAGGAAGTTTACAAATAATCACCGTCGAAGGCGAAGGATAAACATTAATTTCTTAATTTAGGCGACATACTCCTATTTACATGTCGCACTTAAAAATTTACAGAGCATCAGCAGGCTCAGGTAAAACATACACTTTAACCGGCGAATACATTAATTTACTGTTTTCGCAAAAAAACAACTACTCCAAAATTCTGGCTGTAACCTTTACCAATAAGGCTACGGCTGAAATGCGAACACGAATACTCGAAAACTTATACGAACTTTCGAATCCTTCCATTAAAAATCCCGATTTCCTCAGGGATTTAATGAAAAATCATAAAATGACCGAACATCAGGTTCGTTCAGAGGCTGCTGCCATTCTTCGACAGTTGTTGCACGATTACTCCCGGTTTTCGGTAAGCACCATCGACAGCTTTTTTCAGCAAATAGTTCGTTCTTTCGCAAAAGAAATGGGTTTGCCAATGGGGTTTCGCCTCGAACTTC
>CALEWF010000229.1 GCA_937925455.1 uncultured Flavobacteriales bacterium
ACACCAATTATCAGTTATGAATTATCAATTACGAATTATCAATTACGAATTATGAATACTATACAATTATTACATCTTCAAATCAACTCATCTTCAAATCAACTCATCTTCAAATCATTCACCCTAAAGGGCGTACTGCCGGGGATGGAAGTGGAAAGCCCGCAGGGGCGAAGCCCATGGTGCTGCGGGCAGCAGAGCTGACGGCAGGAAGATACTGCTGCCCGCTTAGCACCATGTGGCTGAGCCCCGAGGACTTGTAACGAACAGCCCCATAGGCAGCCTGTTAATAAAATTTTATAGAAATACAGAGGTTAAATTTTATCATGGTAAACAGTGGCAATAAAATTTAAACAGAAAGAGGATTGTAATCATGCAACATATAAATTGAACATAATCAGATAGGTAGATTAGTAAGTTAGCATTTGATAATTTTTTTTGATAAAATAGTATGCATGCATAATATTTTTTGTTATCTTTGACATTGTGAAATTAAAAAATAGCATCGATTCAATTCCGCGTGAACAAACGGTGGATTTTCAGATTAAATCTGCATGGCACAGCATTAACCGTATGTATAATCAGCAGGCAGTGCAATATGATCTTACTACATCAATAGGTTTTGTTTTACTGAACATAGATTCGAAAAATGGAACACCGGCTACAAAAATTGCTCCCTTGTTGGGGATGGAGCCTCGTAGTTTGAGCCGAATGCTGAAAAGCCTAGAAGAAAAAGGGTTGATATATCGTAAGACCGATGCAAATGATAAACGATTTGTTAAGATATACTTAACCGAATTGGGAAAAGAAAAAAAAGATATTGCAAAGAAAAGCGTAAAACGATTTAATCAGATTATACGAAATGAAATTCCTGAAGAAAAATTACGCATTTTTTTTGAAGTATTAGCAAACATTCATTCAATCATAGAAAGTAATCATATTTTTAATTAAAACTAAAAACACATGGAAACAACGACCATGCAAAATTCAACAACAACAGCAACTTTTCAAGCAGGTTCAATCTTGAACCGAAAAATTCGCAAAGCAGCTGTTTTGGGTTCGGGTGTAATGGGTTCGCAAATCGCTATGCACTTCGCCAACATTGGTCTGGAAGTAATACTGCTTGACATCGTACCGTTTGAACTTACCGAAGAAGAAAAAGCCAAAGGACTTACTTTTGAACATAAACAGGTACGAAATCGCATAGTGAACAATGCGTTTCAGCAGGCATTGAAACTTAGTCCCAATCCATTATATCATAAAAAATTTGCTAATCGCATCAGGCTTGGAAACTTTGATGATGACATGAAACTAATTGCTGATGCAGATTGGATTATCGAAGTGGTGGTAGAACGCTTAGATATTAAGCAGCAGGTATTTGAAAAAGTAGAAAAATACCGAAAGCCCGGCACGTTCATTACATCGAATACATCTGGTATTCCTATGGAAATGCTCATTCAGGGAAGAAGTGAAGATTTTCAGAAATATTTCTGCGGAACGCATTTCTTTAATCCGCCTCGCTATTTGAAGTTGTTAGAAATTATTCCATCTTCAAAAACACATCCGGAGGTAATTCAATTCTTCATGAATTATGGAGAGAAGTTTTTAGGAAAAACCACCGTATTGTGTAAAGATACGCCTGCTTTTATTGCCAATCGTATTGGGGTATTCAGCATCATGGCATTGTTTCACATGGTGAATGAATTAGGTCTTACGCCCGAAGAGATTGATAAACTTACCGGACCGGTAATTGGTGGTGCCAAATCAGCTACTTTCCGAACAGCTGATGTAGTGGGGCTTGACACACTGGTAAATGTTGCCAAAGGTCTCCAAGCCAATTTACCCCATGATGAGGCTAAGGATAAGTTTGTATTACCATCTTTCCTCGAAAAAATGATAGAAAACAAGTGGCTGGGACAAAAAACAAAACAAGGTTTTTACAAGAAAGTTACCAATTCAGACGGCTCATCGGAGATTTTATCACTTGATTTTAAAACCTTGGAATATGTGCCTCAAAAAAAGGTAAAATTTGCAACCTTAGAAGCTACTAAAACCATAGATAAGTTAGCTGATCGCTTCCCGGTATTGTTAGCTGGTAAAGATGCCGCGGGTATTTTCTACCGAAAGTATTTCTATACCTTATTCCAATATGTTTCTAATCGTATTCCCGAAATCAGTGATGAATTGTATCGGGTAGATGATGCTATGAGTGCTGGATTTGGCTGGGCTATGGGACCATTCCGAGTATGGGATGCCATAGGTGTTGAAAAAGCCGTGAAAGGAATGGAAGAGCTTGGAGCAAAGCCGGCTCAATGGGTTTATGATATGTTGGCAGCAGGCTATACTTCTTTTTACAAAATGGAAGGTTCCAAAAAAATGTTTTATGATGTAGCCTCTAAAACTTACAAAGCTATACCTGGCCAAGATCAATTTATCATATTACAAAATCTGAAAGGGGAGAAAAAAGTATGGGGTAATAGCGGAACAACCTTGATTGACATAGGCGATGGTGTTTTGAATCTTGAATTTCACACCAAGATGAATTCTATTGGTTCAGAAATAATATCCGGTGTGAATAAAGCCATTGATATAGCTGAGCAGCAAGGTTGGAAAGGATTGGTGATTGCCAATGAAGGAGAGAATTTCTCTGCCGGTGCTAACCTGGCCATGATTATGATGCTGGCTATTGAACAAGAATGGGATGAATTAAATTATGCAGTGAAAGCATTCCAAAACATGACCATGCGCCTTCGCTATTCTTCCATTCCGGTAGTTGTAGCGCCGCATGGATTGACGCTAGGTGGTGGATGCGAAATGTGTTTGCATGCAGATGCCGTGGTAGCATCAACCGAAACATATATTGGCTTAGTTGAAGTGGGGGTTGGTGTAATTCCGGGCGGAGGCGGAACTAAAGAGTTTGCGGTTCGTTTATCCGATGAGCTAATGGAAGGCGATATTCGTATCAATCGTTTGAGAGAACGTTTCCTTACCATTGGTATGGCTAAAGTGGCAACCTCAGGCTGGGAAGCATTTGATTTAGGTATTTTCCGTCCCGGATTTGATAAAGTAGTAGTAAGCCGTTCCCGTCAGATAGCTGAAGCAAAGCGTAAAGTAATTGATTTATATGAAGCGGGCTATACCCAACCTATTCCACGTACTGATATTACCATAATGGGTAAAGAAGGTTTGGGTATTGTATATGCCGGTGCCAACTCAATGTTAGCAGGTCATTATATTTCAGAGCATGATGCATTGATCAGTCAAAAACTGGGCTATGTATTATGTGGAGGCGATCTTTCTGAGCGTACACAAGTGAGTGAACAGTATTTGTTGGATTTGGAAAGAGAGGCCTTCCTTAGCTTATTGGGAACTCGCAAAACATTGGAAAGAATTCAGTACATGCTCAAGAATGGCAAACCGCTAAGAAATTAATTCAGTCTATTTTACAATTTTCAAAAACCATAAAAATTTAATCGTTATGCAAACAGCATATATTGTAGCAGGATACAGAACAGCCGTAGCTAAAGCGCCTCGGGGTAAATTACGTTTCAGAAGACCCGATGATAATGCAGCTGATGTAATTAAACATCTGATTGCTCAATTTCCACAATTAGATAAAAAAAGAATAGATGATGTAATTGTAGGTAATGCTACCCCCGAAGCTGAGCAAGGCTTGAATATGGGCAGGATGATATCTTTGATGGGATTAAACATTGAAGATGTGCCCGGTATGACGGTAAACAGATATTGTGCCTCGGGATTAGAAACTATTGCGATAGCAACAGCAAAAATACAAACCGGATTAGCAGATTGTATTATAGCCGGTGGTGCTGAAAGTATGAGTCCTATTCCATTTGGAGGTTGGAGAATTGTACCTAATCCAGATTTGGCAAAAGAACATCCATCCTATTTCTGGGGGATGGGTTTAACTGCTGAGGAAGTAGCCCGCCGATATAAAGTATCCAGAGAAGATCAAGACTTGTTTGGGTATAATTCGCATTTAAAAGCTATTGCAGCTATAAAAGAAGGAAGATTTAAAGATGATATAGTACCTATTACAGTAAAAGAAACCTACTTGGATGAAAATGGGAAAAAACAAACAAGAGAATATGTATTTGATACAGATGAAGGTCCACGAGCAGATACAACCTTAGAAGCTTTATCAAAACTGAAACCCGTATTTGATGCTCAAGGAACGGTAACCGCTGGAAATGCATCTCAAACATCTGATGGTGCTGCTTTTGTACTGGTAATGTCTGAACGGATGGTAAAAGAATTAAATATTACACCGATAGCACGTATGGTATCTTATGGCGTTAATGGATTAGAGCCAGCCATCATGGGTGTAGGACCAATCTACGCTATACCTAATGCACTGAAACGTGCCGGATTACAATTAAAAGACATTGATTTGATTGAGCTAAATGAAGCCTTTGCATCGCAAGCAATTGCTATTCAACGGGAGTTGGATATTAATCCAGACATTTTAAATGTTAATGGAGGTGCCATTGCATTAGGTCATCCGCTGGGTTGCACTGGAGGAAAACTTACCGTTCAAGTAATCAATGAGCTTCGACGCCGCAAGAAAAAATATGGCATGGTAACCATGTGTGTAGGTACCGGCCAAGGCGCTGCTGGAATTTTTGAATTATTAAATTAAACTTAAAATAAATCATAATTTATGGAAACAACAGAAATTAAAAAAACTGCTCTTAAAGGTGGAGAGTGGCTCATAAAAGAAACAGATTACAAGGATGTTTTTATTCCGGAAGAATTTGATGAAGAGCAACGTATGATTGCTCAAACTTGTTTTGATTTTATTAATAGCGAAGTCTATCCTCTTGTAGAACGCCTGGATAGCATGCAGGAGCCTGAACTCATGCCACGTTTGCTGGATAAAGCCGGTGAATTGGGATTATTAGGGATAAATATTCCCGAACAATATGGAGGATTTGGTAAAAACTTTGTAACCGGTATGTTAGCTACCGAAGTTTTGGGTGCTGCTCATTCATTTGCTGTTGCAGTTTCAGCACATATTGGAATAGGAACTCTACCTATTTTATTATATGGTAACGATGAGCAAAAAGCAAAGTATTTACCCAAGCTGGCTACTGGCGAGTGGAAAGCCAGCTATTGTTTAACGGAGCCCGGCTCTGGTTCAGATGCTAACTCAGGTAAAACAAAAGCAATTCCTACTCCCGATGGTAAGTATTACATCATCAATGGGCAAAAAATGTGGATTACCAACGCCGGATTTGCTGATATCTTCATTGTATTTGCAAAAATTGAAGATGACGAAAATCTTTCTGCTTTCATTGTAGAGAAATCATTTGGAGGAATTCGTCTGAATGCTGAAGAGAAAAAGATGGGTATTAAAGGTTCTTCTACCCGTCAAGTATTTTTTGAAGATTGTAAAGTACCGGCAGAAAACCTTTTGTCAACTCGTGGTAATGGATTTAAAATTGCCGTGAATATCCTTAACATTGGTCGTATCAAGCTTTCTGCTGCCGCTGTGGGTGCTTCTAAAAAGGTGATATCTACAGCAGTGAATTATGCTAATGAACGCATTCAGTTTGGTCGTCCTATTTCAAAATATGGGGCTATTCGTCATAAATTAGCAGAAATGGCTATTCGCACTTTCGGTGCAGAATCTGCTACCTATCGTGCCAGTCAGGACATCGAAAACCGTATTGAAGCCTATCGGGCTGAAGGCATGGACCATGCACAGGCTGAATTAAAAGGTGTTGAGCAGTTTGCCATCGAATGTGCCATGATGAAAGTAGAAGGTTCTGAAACTTTGGATTACGTGGTAGATGAAGGGGTTCAGATTTACGGAGGTATGGGATACTCTGCTGAAGCTCCGATGGATCGTGCTTATCGCGATGCCCGTATCAATCGAATCTTTGAAGGTACTAACGAAATTAACCGCATGCTAACGGTAGATATGATCTTAAAACGTGCCATGAAAGGCGAATTAGATTTGATGGGTCCGGCTCAGGCTGTAGCTAATGAACTTATGGGAATTCCTGACTTCGGAGATGACTCCAACGAATTATTTGCTGCTGAAAAGAAAGCCATTGTGAATTTCAAGAAGGCCATCTTATTGGTAGCCGGTGCAGCCGTTCAAAAACTTATGATGCAATTGGCTAAAGAGCAAGAAATATTGATGAATATTGCTGATATGGCTATCAAAACTTACGTCGCTGAGTCTGTATTGCTGCGTGTGCAGAAGTTAGTGGATATGAAAGGACAGTCTGCATGCCAAGAATATATTGACATGATGAAAGTAACATTTAATGATGCAGCTGATAATCTATGGGTGATTGGAAAGACTGCCATCAATTCTTTTGCAGAAGGAGATGAGCAAAAGATGATGACCATCGGGTTAAAGCGGTTTACCAAATATGAAGCAATAAACACAAAAGAAGCACGTCAGCGTATAGCACAAAAATTGATTGCTGAAAATAAATACTGCTTCTAATTAGCTTTTCTTAGAATTATGACAAAACCTCGGCATTGCCGAGGTTTTGTTTTTTAGTTTACCTTTGCTAATAGTTTATTTTTACATCTATGCACATGCTATTACTTTTTGATATAAGTGGTGGAGAAATTCTTGTTGTGGTTTTATTTGTGCTGATTTTTTTTGGTTCTAAAAACATACCGGAATTGATGCGGGGCTTGGGAAGAGGAATGCGGGAATTTAAAAATGCCACACAGTCCATTCAACGGGAAATTCAGGAAAGCGCTGATAAAGCGAAAAATAAAATTTCATTACCATTAGATCAGCAATTAGATGAAATGGATAATGAAATTAAAAAAATTGAGGAGGACATACGTAAAGATCATTCGTCAAAATAAAATCTTTTCATTGCTCTTTCATTAATTTTTCCTTCGCTTCTTTCAGCTTTTTCAATTCATTTTCTGATAAAACAGGATATTGCAAATCCAATGAATCTATCACCCGATTAATGACGGCTGCAATGCATAATCGGGCTACCCACTTATCGTCTGCAGGTATGATATACCAGGGAGCTTCTCGGGTGGAGGTAGCAGAAATAGCTTCAGCATATGCTTGCTGATAAATATTCCAATACTGTCTTTCCTCTACATCGCTTACTGAAAATTTCCAGTTCTTACTCGGATCGTCTATTCTTTCCAAAAATCGTTTTTTTTGTACTTCTTTTGATACATGCAAAAAAAACTTGATGATAATGGTTCCGTTTTCTACCAGATTCTTTTCAAACCGCCTGATTTGTTTGAATCGTTGATTCCAAAATTCTTGTGTAATATCTTCAATACGTTGTATTCCGGGGAGATTTTCATTAAGTATGTATTCTGGATGAACACGGGTTACCAGTACATTTTCATAATGTGACCGATTAAAGATGGTTATTTCGCCACGTGCTGGTAGTACTTGGTAATGCCGCCAAAAATAATCATGATCCAATTCATGCCGGGTGGGAGTTTTAAAACTATGTAGTTAATCCTTAACAACTAATTTTTTGTATA
>CALEWF010000230.1 GCA_937925455.1 uncultured Flavobacteriales bacterium
GTTCAAAATAAATATTGCTATGCTTAATTTTTCTCAGGCTCGCATTGCTCGTATCAGTATTCATTATGTAGGGAATAAACCGGCGGGTGGAAAACTGCAGTTATCTAATGCCCCTTTTTCATTACATGAAGAATGGCTGGAAGATATTCTGAAAAAGTATTTTTTAAATCCATTCAAGGAGCCCTACTTTTATCATTTTGATGGGGAGAAAAATGCAGCCCAGGATTGCGTAAATAGAATTTTCGATAGTGTTACAAATTTCCATAAAGAATCGCAGCAACTGGCTTCGCTGCTTTTTGACTCTGCCACACATCCAAAGATTAAAGAAGGAGAGTTTTATGTAGTGATGTTTGAAGATTGTATTATAGAAGATGAAGTGGTAAATGCTGTTGGATTATTTAAATCTGAAAACAAGGATACCTTTCTAAAAGTATTTGTTCGAAACGAAGAGGCAGATATCAATGCTGAAGAAGGAATTAATATTCATAAGTTAGATAAAGGATGTATTATTTTTAACACAGAACGCGATAAGGGATATAAAATTTGTATGGTAGATAATACCAATAAGCTGCAGGAAGCCCAATATTGGAAATCAGACTTTTTAGGATTAAAACATTCCGATTCATCCTATTATTCTACCATGCAGTATATGGAAATGGTAAAACATTTCAGTGAAGATTTTCTTTCGCCTCAAAACCATGTACCCAAGGAAGAACAATTGCAGTTTTTGAAAAAAACAGCCGATTATTTTCAAGAAAAAGAAACCTTTGATGTTAGCGAATTTAAACAGGAAGTAATCATCGAACCTGAAATGATGAATGCGTTTGATGAATATTTGGCTGCGTTTAGCGAAGAACGCGAAGTACCTGTTATGGATAAGTTTCAAATTTCCGCAGCGGCAGTAAATAAAAGTTCAAACAAATTTTTCCGAAGTGTAATTAAGCTTGATAAGAACTTTCATGTATATGTTCATGGCAATGCTGATTTCATTGAACGTGGATTTGATAAAGAACGGGGCTTAAATTATTACAAACTTTTTTTTCGTGAAGAAAGCTAATGGTGCAATAAAAACGGCATATCTAATGATATGCCGCTTCCTGATCTGCGCTTCTGTTTTTGGTGAATCACATATCTAATATTCCCAAAGATTGTGTTCAAATTCCATGATTTTATTCTTCATGTCTTCGGCTTCATACATGGCATCTAATTCAGCTAAGTAATCCTGAATCATCCGGTCGTGTGTGTTATCCTGCTTGTAAATGGTGCTGCTAAACATACGGTTTCTAAACGCGTCATCATAGCTCATACGTTGAGCCAGGTTGTAAGGATTATAGATTTTATAAGAGGCAAGAAAACTTCTCGCTTCTTCAAAATTAATCCAAAACATATCTTTCAAGCCTCTCAAATCGCCGGTGTTACGATCATACACTTCAATTACCGGACAAATTGCTAAAATACGTACTTCCATCACGCTGCGCTTTCTGTCAAATACCCAATCTTCCTTCAATTTTAATTGTTTTACCCGAAAAGCATCAAACGGTTCTTCAATTAAAACCGGTCGTTCGGTATAAGGCGGATTGGCATCGGGTATCATTACGGTATCACGATATACACCTATCTTCAAAGCTTCATCCCTGTCCATAGTAACTCGTAGATCATCATACATCGGATCGTAAGGGGTTAATTTCCCCAATTCGATACCTAATCGAATAAGGCTAATTAGGTTGATTCTTTCATTGCCCGGTGTGAGCGGATAAAAATAGATTTGATTGAGTTTTTGCCGGAAGTCAATTTTATGCCATACACGCCTTGCCCACATCATGTCTGCTTCCCTTACATGTACGTAAGGAACTGCCCGCTTGCCTTCTTCTTCATCAATAAATTTACCATAGAAATTTCGTGAAACCGGCTCTAATACTTGTGCGGAATAATTTGGGAAGAATGCTGTAACAATATAAAGCAACATCATGATTTTTTTCCCTGCCATTGCATTCATAACGATTATTTGTTTTAGGTGAATGAATTTGGTCAGGTAAACATTGATTCATAATTGCTGTTTTTTTAACATATAAACGATGCGTTTTCCTCAAAACGTATATTGAACAATTGTAATTTGTAATAATTTTAACAAAAATCTATGCTTCAAATTGCTTGGTCACCTGTTTATGCACACCCTCTACCAGAAGGGCATCGCTTTCCCATGGCCAAGTATAATCTCATTCCTGAGCAACTTATTTACGAAGGTACTATTTCATCATCTAATTTATTTGTACCACATCCTGCAACTTTTGATACGCTTGCTTTAACTCATGACAAAACATATTTAAACAAGCTTAGAAAGGGTTTGCTTACAGACTCAGAAATACGTAAAACCGGTTTTCCTTTTTCAGAAGCCTTGGTTCATCGTGAAAAAGTAATTATGCAAGGAACGGTACAAGCTGCACAGTTTGCTTTAAAAGAAGGTGTTTCATTAAATATAGCCGGTGGTACGCACCATGCTTTTGCCGATCGGGGAGAGGGTTTTTGTTTGCTGAATGATATTGCCATTGCTGCTAATGTGCTGCTGCATCAACAGCAAGTTTCTAAAATACTGGTAGTTGATTTAGATGTACATCAGGGAAATGGAACGGCTGCATTATTTCAGCATGAGCCTCGGGTATTTACATTTTCGATGCACGGGAAAAAAAATTATCCCTTTCATAAAGAAACATCCGATTTAGATGTTGAACTCGAAGATGGGACTTCTGATGCAGAATATCTCAGCCTATTAGATTATCATCTAAAATGGCTTATGGATAACGTTCAGCCTGAATTTGTTTTTTTTCAAAGTGGCGTGGATATTATTGCCTCTGATAAATTAGGGAAACTAAGTGTTAGCATCGAAGGTTGCCGTCAGCGAGATAAACTTGTGTTTGAAGTGTGTAGAAATAACCGGGTGCCGGTTTGTGCCAGTATGGGTGGAGGCTATAGCTACCGACTATCTGATATTGTGGAAGCCCATTCCAATACGTTTCGATTGGCCCAGGAACTGTTTTTTTAGTGTAAGAAGATTTAAGAGACATATAATTATCTCTAAAATTGTAAAATTTTTTTTAATCTTCATTGATGGGGGGCGTGTTTCTCCG
>CALEWF010000231.1 GCA_937925455.1 uncultured Flavobacteriales bacterium
ATTGCATGTATTATTGATAAGAGCACCGGTGCAAAAACCGTTTCCACCAGAAACCAAACATACAACCGAACGAATTTGATTATCGTATGCTGCATAAGCGGGGCATCGTACGTTATTCATACACGGGCCTGAATCGCCAAATGCTTTGGCAAAATATTCATCTAAACTTCTGTATCGGTGAGTTATACGATATATTTCTAACATAGATTGTCCGATAGCATTAGCTGGCTCATAATATTCCACAATAATTGAATCTCCATCAATTAAATCTGTTCCAAATTCATAATCCGGAGATACATGTTTTTGGTCAAAGGCACCAAGAATAATATTTTTTCTTGCATTCATTATAAATAATTTACCTCCTGTTGGAATACTTACATATTGAAACGCTAAATTGATGGACATGGCTTCCGGACATATAATTCCAAGCCGCCAAACCCTTCCCCCATCATCAGTATTTTGCCAATAACCAGAGTTATTGAGGTTATAATTAACAGAGTAATTATATCCAAAGCGGTATGGAATACTTTTATTAAATTGGTTCAATGAGTCTTCAATTTTTAAAGCTTCCAAATTAAACCCCGGCATTGTGAGGAAAGGAATGTCTCTATCGTATTGTGAGAATTTAACAGACCAAGGAATTCCCCCATCACTTAATTGATAGATTTGAGAAAACTGTGAGTAAAAAATATTGGGAAGGAATAGAAAAAAGGAAAGCAATAACTTAATAAGCTTTGTTTTCATAGTGTTAAAATCTTATTAGATAACAATTTTATATAAAATAATAAAATAAAAAAACAGCTGCCTTTACAGCTGTTTTGAAAAAAAGGAGAAAAATTTAGTTAAACTTTAATCAAGCCCTCCTCTTTAGCCCATTTCAGTGTAGGTTCAAGAATTTCACGAGGTGATCGGAAAGTAACTCCTAATTCTTTTTTGGCTTTACTGTTATCTACAAACCAATATTTTACGGCATAAGGAATTACGGCAGGTTCAAAACCCATGTTTATACCAAAGGTTTTTGAAATCCAAGCCAACGTCATTAACATTTTTCGGCTGATCTTTTTGATGGGCTTTTTAATTCCTAAAATTTCAAGGGTAAGAGCTGCTAAATCTTTAAATTCCATGTTTTCGCCTCCAAGAATATATCGTTCGCCTGGGCGACCTTTTTCTAATGCAGCAATGATACCATTGGCTACATCGTCCACATATACAATAGAGGTTCCTCCTTCCGCCAATTGAACGGTTTTGGTGGTGGCAAAGTCAATTAGATTTCCTAAGGTGATTTTATCATAATCGTAAGGACCATACACTTCAGTGGGGTTAACTATCACTACCGGAAAACCATTTTTTGCTTCCTGCTTGCAGTATTCTTCTACCTGCTTTTTAGCATGGGCGTATACATAATGATTATTGTTAGGTAGTGTAAGCGGCGAGTCTTCATTTAAAATACGTAAATCATCCGTGCCGTCAATGGCAGTAGATGAACTCACATACACCATTTTCAGATTGCCATTTTTCTTGGCTGCTTCTATCACATTTTTTGAACCTTCAATAACCACCAGGGGCATTTTAGACGACTTGATGTCTTTCCAATTGGAAAGGCTGGCTAAGTGAATTACCCCGGTGCATCCTTTCATGCCTTCTTCCAGAGATTTGGGGTCAGTGATGTCTCCGATGAATTTTTCGTAATTCAATCCGTCTATGCGGCGGGTATTGGTGGTATTGCGAAGTAAACAACGAACTTCATACCCTTGCTCCAGCAGCATTTTTACTACGCGGGAACCGATAAAACCGGCTCCGCCGGTTACGAAGATTTTGCCTTTGCTCATATGTGTTGGTTATAAATTATTTATCAAATTTAGACTTATTAGTTAATTTTTTTAACCAATCATAGATTTAGGGAATGTTACATCTGCCATTTCTTTTCGGATTCTGGTCAAATGTTCATCTACTTTATTTACAGTAAAGATTATTTCTTCTTCGGTATGGTCTGACGTAATGAAGAATCGCAACCTGGCTTCATTATCAGGTACTGCTGGATACAAAATCGGTTGAACGTTGATACCTTCTTTAAATAAGGCATCTGCCAAAATCAGGGCATGGGCTGAGTTTCCTGTAATCACCGGAATAACCGCTGAATCTTTGCTGGGTCCAGTATTTAATCCCTTTTCTTTGGCTAGCTTTAGAAATAGTTTTGCGTTCTCTTGACATTTTAAGGCACGCCATGGTTCTGTTTTCATGATTTTTGCGGCGGCTAAGGCGGCTCCGGCGTTTGCCGGACTAATTCCTACGCTATACACAAAACCGGGCGTATTGTATTTGAGATAATCAATCAGTACTTTTTTCCCGGCAATGTATCCCCCGCAGCTAGCAAACGATTTGCTGAATGTGGCCATCCACAGGTCTACTTCATTTCCATTTACACCATAATAATCACGAATACCTAATCCATTGGGTCCAATAACCCCCATTGAATGGGCTTCATCTACCATGAGCAATGCATGGTGTTTTTTCTTAATTTCTATAAACTTGGGCAAATTGGCTATATCTCCATCCATGCTATACACCCCTTCTATTACTATTAGTACTCGTTCGTAATCCCCACGCATTTCAGTAAGTATTCGGTCAAGTTCTTCCCAATTTTCATGCGGAAAGGCAATGCGACGAGCACCAGATAAGACACAGCCTTCAATAATGGAATTATGACTGAGGGAATCATATAAAATTAAATCTTTACCGGCACGCATCAAATGGCCAATTACCGTAACATTGGTAGCATGACCACTTACGAGAACAATGGAATCTTCTACGCCTAGCAGGCTGGCTATTTCTTGTTCAAGCTCTTTGTGAATTGGGCGTTCGCCCGTAGCAATACGGCTGGCTGATACTGATGTGCCATACTTGTCAATAGCATCTTTGGCTGCTTGTGAAACTCTGGGATCTCCAGATAATCCGATGTAATTATAACTTGAAAAGCTGATTAATTCTCTTCCACCTATACGGGTTTTGTCTTTTACAATGCCTTCATTTACCCTGAAATAAGGATTATCCACTTGCAGCATTTGTAAAGTTTGAAACTGCGCTACCAAGGTTTGTACTTCCGGAAATTTTTCAAATTGTGTATAAATTGATTTATCTTCAGAGAAACCGGATGCAGGCGCGGAAGTAGCTGCCTGAGATGCTGCTGCCTTAGCTGCTTTTTCTTTCATCAACTTTTTCAGTAATTCTCTTTTTTCTTCAACGGAGAGATTTTTACCATCAGACATAATACACTGTATTTTTATGCAAACCTACATGAAATTTATGAAAATAGTTTCTATTTCTTTACACTATCTGGATTTTATCCATATATTTGCAGTAAAATGAAAAAATTTAGCTAATGAAAAAAATTTCGGGAATAATGGCTTTTGTTGCCATCGCAGTTTTCTTCTCCTCTTGCGAAAAAGATCCTTGTTATGTGGGTAGCTGGTCGATGTCTAACCCACCTTGGTATTTGGGAACCAACATAACCATTGAAAAAGGAGGTACTGGGAACATGGTAATTTCAGATCCAAGTTGTTCTGGAAACGATATGACTCGGAGATATAATTTTACTTATACATATAATGATAATACCATGGCCATTGCTTTTAGTACACAGGGTAAAAAGTGTGGCAACAATGTAACATTTACTGGAAGCGAAGCTCTAAGTGGTATTACGGGTACGTTAAACTGTCAGGATAATGCCATGTCGTTGGTTACTCCTATACACACATATAATTTTACTCGTAATTAATTTTTAAACAATATTTGTTCTAAAAAAAGAGAGCACAGCAGAGCTTTCTTTTTTTCTTTCATTGGCATCTCACGTAAGTCCCAATTATAGCATTAGAAATTTGAATTTTTTTCAAATATCCAGTATTGGATTGGGATTCAATTTTTTCCGCGTTTCGCTGAGTTATTAGTGGTGAATTTTATCGAGGAATTGTCTTTAGAATTTTCTAAAAATACTGTTTAGGGGTCCGGCAGGGGGTGTATCTGACATACAGGGTGGATTCATCCCCTGCCCCATCTGCTGCGGATGGGAGTGGAAAGCCCGCAGGGGCGAAGCCCACAGGGCACGGGGTAGCGGGGCTGAGGGCACGAAGACACCGCTACCCCGATGCAATGTGTGGCTGAGCCCCGAGGACTTGTAACGAACAGCCGCTTAAGCAGCCTCATATCAATACGCTAACTATAATTCAGGGATTATGTAATCCAACAAAAAATTTTGCATTTATTTTATCTATATTAAAATTTTAACCAATGAAACTTTACCGGTTCTGTGGAGGAAGTATTGAATTCAAATGTAGGTGCCGGAAATTTTATCATATTAAATACTTTGAGCAAAGTTTTTATTAGTTTTTTATTGCTTTTGATTTTAGTAAAATCTACATCTACCGAAAGATAAAACTGATGGTAACGTTGTATATGTGTAAATGGTTGTGGATTTTCTGTTCCTCCGAGCATACCATTGGCGCTATATCCTAATGAGATGTTGAGCCATCGTGGAAATTTTCGCTGTTCGCGGTTGGGTAGAAAAGACCAAATATTTGTGCTGAGCCAATAGGTTTGACCATTGTAGTCTTTTAGTATTTGTTCTATGATATTTTTTCCTAAGAGATCCGGACGATGTTTAGGATATTCTGTTGGCCAAAATGAATATTTCATTTGAAATCGTTGTTCGTGCCATAACAATTGTTGCCAGGTAAACAAGGTTACTCCACCTGTATTAGCAATCATGTCGCCCCAGCTAAATCCCCATTGTTCTGAAAATCCGTCTAACACTTCGATGGCAGTTAAAAATCCCAAGCTCAACCCACTTGATACCCAAACGGCTGGCTTATGTTTTAAACCTGCCCAACGCCATATATCGTAATTTAAGGTACTAATGGCATATCCGCTATAACAATGACCCAATTTATCCATGCCCATCCATTGATTATTGTCATTAAATACATGAAAAGCAGTTCGAGGATAGCCTTCATACCATAAATAATTTAAGCCGGTAAGAGAGCCGGCAAATAATGCTGTTTCGGTACTGATAACAAATGGCAAATGCCATTTGCTTTTTTTGGGTTGGTTTGACAAAACAGATTGTGTACCAATATTATTGGTTTGTGCAATGGAAGCTGTTTGCATCAAGGTGATTGCAATAACTAAAATGGACTGTTGAGTCAATTTTTTTGTTTGAATCAAAGATAGTGGAATAAAAAATCCTTCCAATTAATTATGGAAGGATTTTAAAAATAATTTAAAATTAATTACTGAAATAGTTTTTATTCTATTTTTTGAAATTCATATTCATGATAAAGTGTTCCATAATTGTTATCATCATTTACTTTATCAATTTTTGTGTTCCATTTTAAATAATTACTTGAAAAACTTACAATTTCTGCTGAGTCGGAAGGATTGAACGACGAATTATAAGAAATAATAATAATATCTTTACCATTAAAAGTTGAAATTTTATAAAAACTAGTATCTTGACTTTCAAATGCATTATCTAAATCCTCATCATAAGTTGAATAAATGGTGCCATCGGAGCGAAAAGTAAGACAAAACATATTCGCAGGAAAATCTAAAGAACCAATAGATGCATCATTAGAAGAATTGAAGGCTGATGCTTTAATCATAGTCCATTTTCCCACTAAGTTTTGCTGATTAAATTCAGGGTCTTGCTTGCTGCATGATAATAAAATTACAGTTAAAACAAAAACAACAGTAAAAAATAAATTTGTTTTCATGACTAATTTTTTTTAATTAAACATCGTTCAAAGTTAAAGAAATTTAATAAACCCTCGTATACGTTTTAAGTTAATTTTTTTTAAAACAAAATTTATTGAAGGAGTTGGTATTGGTTTCACATGGTATGATTGTATTTGACAAGGGATACAACGATTATCTTCAAAATTCGCACGGGGGACATAAAAACAGATTTATTTTGTAATCCGAATGAAGAAAAAAGCCTTTTACACGGTATTGAAAACACTTCGGGAGCAAGCAGCAATAAAAGGGGAAACCAAGCTGATAAGAAAAGAAATCAATGAACCCAAATTATGCATTAGATATTTTTTGTAAACATCCAGAAAAACAAAAAGCTTTGTAGCCAGTGTTACATAAAATTCTGACCACAGAGAACACAAAGAGACGCAGAGAACACAGATAAAAAAACCAATTAACTCCAAATTGTCATTCGAATTTTTAAATAAATAGAGGGGGCAACACGTGTTACTCCGCCTCGTAGGAGTGGATTCACCCGTTGAACCATTGCCCCAAACCGTCATAGCAAACCGCCTATGGCGGGGAAGAAATCTATATGCTACAACCCATCTTCTGCCAACAATTAACTCCTAAAACGCATAGTCAATGCGTTTTGCAACCTACCCACCTGCTGACCCAATATTCAATGACGAATTGTGAAAACAATGCAATTAATAAATTCTCAAATCAACTCATCTTCAAATCAACTCATCCGCCCCTTTGGGGCGTACTGCTGTGGATGGCAGTGGAAAGCCTGCAGGGGCGAAGCCCACAGTGCACGGGGTAGCGGGGCTGAGGGCACGAAGACACCGCTACCCCGATGCAATGGGTGGCTGAGCCCCGAGGACTTGGAACGAACAGCCACTATAAGCAGCCTGATTTTTTACTTAGTTTTTAATGCCAATGATATAAACAACTAATTTACAATATATTACTCTATCTTTCAAGTAAGATAAAAGTAAGGAGCATAATCAGGCTTTACATCATCTTCCTGTAGTAGCCATTTCATGGCTAATTTTCGGGGTACTCTTACTTTTTCTACAGGAACAAAGGTGCCAAACACTCTATCCCAAAAGCGTGTGGTAACACCATGGTTTACCAGAGGATTATGAAAATGATGAT
>CALEWF010000232.1 GCA_937925455.1 uncultured Flavobacteriales bacterium
GCTTTGCATAATAACCTGTTATCTATTGCATAATTTGGGATAAATCAAAACCTATAAGGTATTTGAAGACCTTATAGGTTTGAAAAAACATCTCACCTTCAAATCTGCTGCGGATGGAAGTGGAAAGCCCGCAGGGGCGAAGCCCACAGTGCACGGGGTGGCGGGGCTGAGGGCACGAAGACACCGCTACCCCGATGCAATGTGTGGCTGAGCCCCGAGGACTTGTAACGGACAGCCGCTTAAAGCAGCATTATTGTAAATAATTTGATGAGAATTTAGAGTTGAACCTAAATGAATATTTCCATTAAACGGCTGTTAATACAGAAATGTAAAGGCTTTACTATATGACGGGTTTTCTATTGCATAATTGGGGGTTATTTCGTATTTTTCAAAAATTCAGCTTTTAATTGCTTACGATTACCTGTTACCTGAAAAGCCCATTCAATCATTAAATCTAACTGTTCTTCAGGGCTAAGTTCCCATGAAATAGTTGATTGGCGAAGTTTCCAGATAAGATGATGAAGGCTGATTCCGGCACAAACAGAGATGTTCAAACTTTCTGTAAAACCATACATGGGAACTTTCATATAACCATCACAAAAACTTTGGGCTTCGTGAGACAACCCTTTCTTTTCAGTACCAAATACCAAAGCTACCGGTGAAGATAAATCCATTTCTTCCAGGTTTATATCCTCTTTATGCGGAGTGGTACCAATGATTCGATATCCTTTATCTTTCAGGGTTTTCAAGCATACCTCTGTATTGTTAGCTTCCTGATGGTTGTACTTATACACTGTTAACCACTTGGAAGCTCCACGTACAATATCGTGAGCTATTTGAAAGCGATGGGCATTTTCAATCACGTGTATGTCTTGCACTCCAAAACAATCGCAGGTACGAAGCACGGCACTGGCATTGTGTGATTGATACAAATCCTCCAGCACTACCGTGATGTAGCGTGTACGCCCGGAGATAGTAGATAAAAATTTTTGCTGTTTATTCTCAGAAATTAACTGAAATAAAAAATCCTTCAGCTTTTGTTTGGTTTCAAAATCCATAAAAACAAAAAAAGGTTGCTGAAAAACAACCTTTGATTGAAAAGAATGGTTATTCAAAGATTTCGAGCTTAGAAAAGAAAAATGCTGATTCGATAGCTGCATTTTCATCACTATCAGAACCATGAATAGCATTGGCTGCAATAGATTGCGCATACTTACGGCGGATGGTTCCTTCTTCCGCTTTTTGCGGGTCGGTAGCACCAATGAGTTTTCTAAATGATTCTACCGCATTTTCTTTTTCAAGAATAGCGGCAACAATCGGCCCTGACGACATGTATTCAACCAATTCTCTGTAAAATGGACGCTCCCGGTGTACTGCATAAAACTCACCGGCTTTTTCAGGGGTTAAACGGGTGTATTTCATGGCAACTACCCTAAACCCATCTGTAATAATATCGTTTAAAATGGCTCCTGTGTGTCCGTTTTGTACGGCATCGGGCTTAATCATGGTAAATGTTCTTTTTCCGCTCATTTCTTGAATGTTTTTAAATACCTAACTTTACGTTTTGTAAATCAGGGTGCAAAAGTAATAAAATAGCAGCACAACATTCGTTAAACCATTTATATTTATTCAACTTGAAAAACACTTCAATTCTTAGACATATTCTCAAACTCCGTACAAGTAAGCAGGTGGTTGTTATTCCACACAAAGCGCCTGATGGCGATGCCATTGGTTCTTCGTTGGCTTTAATGCATTTGTTAGATAAAGCAGATGTACCTACACACGTAGTAGTGGAAGATGCTTTTCCCTACTTTTTGGATTTCTTACCCGGAGCAGAAAACATAATTATCTGGGATAAAAACAAAGCAGAGGCTGAGACGCTCATTCAATATGCTGATTGCATCATATCTTCAGATTACGGACAATTAAGCCGTTGCGGAAAATTAGAAAAATATGTTCGGGCTAACCCTTGCTTGAAAATTATGATTGACCACCATCCGCATCCGGAAACCGAATCGTATGATTTTTTGTTTCACGATGTAGCTTCGAGCAGTACCTGTGAACTGGTGTTTCTTTTTTATGAACAATTCTTTTCAGATATAGCCTTAGATAAAAGCATTGCTACGTGCATATACACCGGATTAGTTACCGATACGGGGTGCTTTAGGCATGCTCTGCGGCCACAAACGTTTGATACAGCCTCAGCTTTATTAAAAACTGGTATCGAAACAGAACACATTATCACCAAAATATTTGATGTAAACACTCCTCAACGCTTGAAATTGCTTGGTTTTTGCCTGAATGAAAAAATGGTTATATTGCCTGAATACAAAACTGCATATATTCATCTTTCAGGCGAAGAACTTCGTTCATTTGGTGTAAAAAAGGGCGATACCGAAGGAATTGTAAATTATACACTAAGCATAGAAGGAATTATTTTTGGAGCATTTTTCTACGAACGGGAAGATGGCACTACAAAAATTTCGTTTCGCTCCAAAAGTACGTTCCCTGCGAATGAATTTTCTTCGCGTTTCTTTGACGGTGGTGGACACCGCAATGCTGCCGGAGGCCAATATGTAGGGCCGGTAAATTTAGCAGTAAAACATTTTTTAAAATGCTTGCCACAATACAAATCTGTTTTAGAAAGTTTACATCTGTGATGCATACTAAACTGATTATCTTTCTTCTAAGCTTATTAGCTATTGCGGGATGTAAAGAAAAAATTCATCAACCCGTAAAGGAAATTAATATGAACGAATTGAAGGAGCCGTTGATGAATGTAAACCGAAAAATCAGTCGGGAAGAAAAGCTTGCCATTGATGGCTATGTAAAACGCCGTAACTGGAATATGACAGAAACCGGAACCGGTGTTCGATACATGATTATTGAACAGGGGAGCGAAGAAACTCCGGCTAGTGGCGATGTGGTGATTATTGACTTTGAAATATCATTGCTGGACGGAACCGTATGTTATACATCAAAAGAATCAGGGCCTGAACATTTTGTAGTAGATTACGACAATGTAGAAAGTGGCATGAACGAAGCCATTAAATACTTACACAAAGGCGATAAAGCCATCATCATCATTCCATCACACCGAGCTTTTGGGCTGGCCGGCGATATGGCTAAAATTCCACCGTTTTCCACAGTGATTTATAAGATTCAGGTATTAGAAATAATTCCTAAACAAAAAAAAGATGATTCGATTAGTAAGTAGTTTTCTGCCGATTTTATTCTTCATTTCATGCAATCAGGGACCATGGAAAGGCTTTACGAAAATCTCAAACCAAGCCGGATACCGGATTATTGTTGACTTAGATACAGGGGTAGCTACCGGACAAGGAATTTATATGTTAGGATATGCTCAAATTAGAAATGCAAACGATTCGCTGATTGATGACCCGTTTTTACGCGAAGGATTTTATTTACAAGTACCATTAAACACTACTGATACCAGCGATTTTATACAAGCACTGAAAAAATTAACTTCAGGCGATAGTGCCATCATAAAAATGCAAGCCAATGCTTTTTTTAGCTTACCCTCTTTTCGGCAGCCTCTTCCTCCAAATGTTGATTCTGGTTCATTTATCCAAATCCATATACGAGTTGACCAGTTAATGGATGAAGAGCGTTATAATACCTGGCTCGAAGACAAAGAAAATCATGATAGAGCCTATGCATATAAGCAATTTCAGGAATACCTGCGGCTCAATAACATAGAAGGAGAGCCGGTGGGTTCCGGTATTTACATGATTACCGAAATTCCGGGCAAAGGAAAAAGTCCGAAATACGGCTCGGAAGTAACCATTCATCTTATGGGAATTACGTTTAGCGGGCAAGAAATAACTAATACTTATCTCTCAGGTCAGCCGTGGACTTTTGTATTGGGCAGCGGAGCCGTCTCCCAAGGGCTGGATGAGGGCATCAGTCGAATGCACAAGGGCGAAAAATGCAGAATCATTGTGCCATACTACCTGGCGTATGGAAAAGGAGGAATGCCCCCCCTCATTCCTCCATATACTCACATGATATACGTGGTTGAGTTGCTTAATTTTTAAAAATTCTAATTCGTATTCTAAAAATTCGACGGTAAGTTCCGTTATTTGGTGATCAAAATGCAATCCATGTTACGAATTGTTTTTATGGGTACACCTGGTTTTGCCGTACCCACCCTGGAAAAATTATTGGAAGCGGGCAAACAAGTAGTCGCTGTAATTACAGCCCCAGACCGCCCGGCTGGACGTGGCCAACAAATACAATATTCTGAAGTAAAACAATATGCAGTGAAGCACGGTATTCCAATATTGCAACCTGAAAAATTAAAAGACCCTGCATTCCTCGAAGCGTATTATGCACTTCAACCCGATTTAAACATTGTCGTTGCCTTTCGGATGCTTCCTGAAGCTGTTTGGGCTTATCCTAAATATGGCACGATTAATCTTCATGCTTCTCTCCTACCCCAATACCGAGGTGCAGCCCCCATTAACAGAGCTATAATGAATGGTGAAAAACAAACCGGACTTACTACATTTTTTATCGAAAAAGAAATTGACACAGGGAAGATTATTCTGCAACAAAAAATGGATATTGGTGACGAAGAAACAGCCGGTGAATTACACGACCGAATGATGCATATTGGGGCTGAAATGGTACTAAAAACCGTTGAAATGATTGAAAACGGGGAAGTTTGTTCAATTGAACAAAATCAAATTATTGAAAATGAAAATATTAAATTAAAACTTGCCCCAAAAATCTTCAAAGACGATTGTAAAATCAACTGGAATAATCCACTTATTACTATACACAACCAAATCAGAGGGCTTAGTCCATATCCTGCTGCATTTACAATACTTACAGGAGACAATTTTCCTGAAACCCCTTTAAAAATATACAAATCAAGCATAAAACACTTTGAAAACCTTGAAGAATCAAGCACTATAGGAACTGATGGAAAAAACTCCATCTGGGTAAATCACCCCGATGGTGCATTATACATAGAAGAACTTCAACTGGCCGGAAGAAAACGTTTAAAAGCAGATGAATTTCTCCGTGGGTTTCCTTTATTAACAGGGAGATGGAAGGTAAAATAGTCGTCAATGCTGGGTTTTATAGGATATACACTCATAAAACCTGTTAATATCTAATGATAATAGGGAATACAGATCAAGGTAATTAACAAAGCCCTTATTTTATCAACATTACAGCATTTTTCTAGTCTCAAACGCTTGAAATTTCAAAGCACCCCATATATTTGCCCTCGGTTAAACCAATTGTATAACTTACTAAACTTCTAAATTATGAACAAAGCAGAATTAATCGACGCAATCGCAGCAGAAGCTGGATTATCAAAAGCTGATGCTAAAAGAGCTTTAGATGCATTCATTACATCTACTACTAAAGCTCTTAAAAAAGGAGACCGTGTAGCATTGGTTGGTTTCGGCTCTTGGAGTGTAGCTAAAAGGGCTGCACGTACTGGCCGTAACCCACAAACCGGCAAAGAAATTAAAATCGCTGCTAAAAAAGTGGTAAAATTCAAAGCCGGTGCTGAATTAGCTGGAGCAATTAAATAATCTTATTGCTTCGAAAAATTTACCAAAACCCCGCCTCAAGCGGGGTTTTGGTTTTATTATCTTATACTAATCATTGTATTTATTTTTTTCAGTTTTTTGTTTCAGAAATACAAGGCATGAAAAATACCGCCGTTGTTATATTAAATTGGAACGGAGCAGCATTGCTACGGCGGTTTCTTCCTTCCGTAATTGAACATAGCCGGCAGGAAGCCACTATTTGGGTGGCGGATAATGCTTCAACCGATGAATCAATCCAAATACTCCAATCAGAATTTCCGGAAGTTCAGATTTTACAGCTGGATAAAAACTACGGATTTGCCGGCGGATATAACCGGGCACTTCAAGCCATAAAAGCGGAGTATTATGTGTTGCTAAATTCTGATGTAGAAGTTACGCCCGGTTGGCTAACTCCTATCCTACGGCAGTTTGAGTTACAACCAGACTTAGGAGCCTGCCAACCCATCATTCGTTCGTGGCACCACAAAGATGCTTTTGAGTATGCCGGTGCTGCCGGAGGTTTTATTGATTATTTAGGATATCCGTTTTGCCGTGGCAGAATCTTCGATACCATCGAATATGACGAGGGGCAGTACAATACTCCGCTGGAAATTTTTTGGGCTTCGGGAGCTGCTTTTTTTGTTCGCAGTGAAGTATATCATGCCTGCGGCGGATTAGATGATGAATTTTTTGCCCACATGGAAGAAATTGATTTATGCTGGCGCATGAAAAACCGCGGATGGAAAATTACCTGCGAACCACAATCTATCGTGTATCATGTGGGCGGTGGTACCCTACATCAACTCTCACCTCGAAAAACATTTCTCAACTTTCGGAATAATCTGAATTTATTGCTCAAAAACCTTCCCGCCAGTCGGCTCATTCCCATTTTGTTTATTCGCATGGTGCTTGATGGCCTCGCTGCCTTTGCTTTTTTGTTTCAATATAAAGGGCACTTGCATTTTTTGGCAGTTCTCAAAGCACATCTACATTTTTACAAAGGCTTTGTATTGCATTACAAAAAACGAAAACAAGCCCAACCGGCTTCTGTTTCGCAAATCTATCAGCGAAGCATACTGTGGGATTATCACATCAAAAAAAGAAAAAAATTCAGCCAATTGCCCCGCCGTTATTTTTCTTCCTGATAAAATCGCAACAAGTATTCTGCCGCCAAGCGGTACGAATCAAGCCCAAACCCGGTAATAATCCCCAACGCATGCGGTGCTAACAACAAGGTATGCCTTACAGCTTCCCGACTGTAAATATTAGAAACATGCACTTCTACAAACCTGGCATTAACGGCTTTCACAGCATCGGCAAGCGCTACGGAAGTATGGCTATACCCACCGGCATTTATAATCAGCAGATACCCTTTTTGAGTATATTCATGCACAAAATTGATAAGCTCCCCTTCCAGGTTACTTTGTACATGTATAAATTTTATATTTGGAAAAGCTGCATGTAACGTTGCAAGCACATGCTCCATGCCCTTTGAACCATAGATGGAAGGTTCACGCGTTCCGAGTAAATTTAAATTCGGTCCGTTGATAATGCAAATTTTCATGGCGTGTCAATGAAGTTCAAAGCTATAATTTTTATCAACGCTACTGTAAGTTTATAACGATGTATGCTACATGCCCGGAATTAGATATAATATCTAAACATTCGTTTCAATGAATCATTTTATGGAGGCAACCGCGTGTTTCTCTGCCTCGAAGGTGCGGATTCATACGCTGCCCCGATATTAAATTACGAATTATCCATTACGAATTGCGAATATCATGCAATTAATACATCTTTAAATCAACTCATCTTCAAATCAACTCATCTTCAAATCAACTCATCTTCAAATCTGCTGCGGATGGAAGTGAAAAGCCCGCAGGGGCGAAGCCCACAGGGCACGGGGTAGCGGGGCTGAGGGCACGAAGACACCGCTACCCCGATGCCCTGTGTGGCTGAGCCCCGAGGACTTGCAACGGACAGCCGCTTTAAGCAGCCATACATGATTAAAATTTAAAATCAAATAACAATTTTGAGGTAATTTTATCGAAGTGTTGATAATACCTTTGTTGTGTGAACCCAATGTATCTTCAAGGTTTCAAAGCCTATCTGCAACTGGAAAAATCGCTGTCGGAACACAGCATTCAGGCTTATTTAGACGATGTAAAAAAGTTTATGCAATACTGCGAAATAGAAAACATTCGGTTTGATCCGAAAAATATTCAGTTGCAACACCTCACCGGCTTCATCACCTGGCTTCATGACCTGGGGCTTTCTGCCACTTCGCAGGCTCGTATCATTTCAGGCATTCGGGCTTTTTTTCGGTTTATGACCTTAGAAAAAATGATTGATACCGACCCTTCGCAACTGCTTGAAATGCCCAAGCTGGGACGAAAACTTCCCGAAGTACTTTCGGTAGAAGAAATAGACCGGATAATTGCTGCTATTGACCTTAGCAAGCCCGAAGGCGAGCGTAATAAAGCCATCATTGAAACCCTCTATGGTTGCGGACTACGGGTAAGCGAACTCACCGAGCTTCGTATTTCAAACTTGTTTTTTAACGACGGCTTTATTCGGGTAATTGGCAAAGGTGATAAAGAGCGGTTGGTTCCTATCAGTGAAATCACGATACGCTATATTAAAAATTACATAGACCTTATTCGCGTTCACATCCCTGTAAAAAAAGGATTTGAAGACATTGTATTTCTCAACCGCAATGGCAGAAAACTTACCCGGCAAATGATATTTATCATGATACGCGATTTGGCAGCCCGAGCCGGCATTCATAAAACCATTAGCCCGCATACTTTGCGTCATTCCTTTGCCACCCATCTCATTGACGGCGGTGCTGACCTACGCGCCATTCAGGAAATGCTGGGGCATGCCTCCATTACCACCACTGAAATTTATACTCATTTAGACCGGCAATATCTTCGCGATACCATCATTCAGTTTCATCCCCGCAGCTAAAAAACCTATTTTTGTAATAATTGATTGTATTAATGAACACCGCGCTGCTGCAAGAAATAGAAACCTATGTTACTAAACTGCTGGAAGAAAAGCTTCCCAAAGAATTGTGTTATCATGATATAAAGCATACACGCGAAGTGGTAGCCCGCGCCTTGGAAATAGGGAGTGGCGAAAAACTCACTAACGAAGAACTGGAAATTGTGGCCATAGCTGCCTGGTTTCATGATGTGGGCTATACAGAACAATACATCGGCCACGAAGAAGAAAGTCAGTTTATTGCTGAAAATTTTCTATGCGGAAAAAACTACCCCGAAGAAAAAATCACCATCATCAAAAACTGCATTTTGGCCACCAAATACCTGCATGATGCAGGAAATATCTTAGAATCGGTACTGATTGATGCTGACCGTCTTTCGATGGGCTTAGATATATTTGAAGAACGGGGCGAACTACTACGCAAAGAATGGGAAGTGTATCTAGACAAACATTATACCGACAAAGAATGGTGCGATATACAAATAAAATACCTGCAAGAAACCGAATTTCTTACCCGGTATGCCTTTCAGAAATACCAGGAACAAAAAGACCGGAACCTAAAACTTTTTAAAGAACGCAGCATTGAGTTAGAGCGTGAAACCAATAAGATAACCCAACAATCTAAAGCCTATATTATACAGCTTAGCAACACTCTGCTAAATGCCGCCGGGACTATTCTATTGGGCTTAGTTATTGGTATTTCGCTCAGTTTAACAGTGTGGGGAAATTATAGTTATTCCTGGGGAATTGGTTCTATTTCCGGTTTTTTAATCGGACTGGCATTACGCCTTGGCGACCGGCCATTTGAACGCCTGATTATTCGTCAATTCAATTTTCCGATATCCTTGTTTATTGGCACTTTCACGCTCATTGTCTTATTTAAAGCAGCACAGTATGCGGGTATGGTAATTTTTGATTTACTGGTAGCCGAAATGAATTTTTCTGAAATTACCGAATCGAAAATATTCAAAGATATTATTTCTTCGCAAGGCTTTATGATAATGCTTTGGTCAGCTTTTCTCATTAGTGTTATCTTAAACATTATCAAATTAACCAGCCGCATCATCGGTCCCAGGCTCATGATGAATTATATTATGGGGATGTATCATAAGCCCATCGAAGAAGAACGAATCTTTATGTTTCTTGATATAAATTCATCTACCAGCCTTGCTGAAAAAATGGGCACCAAAAAATATCATGAATTACTAAATCAATTTTTTTATGACATTGGCGAACCCATCAGTAAATCCAGAGGCGAAATTTATCAATACGTAGGTGATGAAGTGGTTGTAACCTGGAAAATGAAAGACGGTGTAAAAAATGCTAATTGCATACGTTGTTATTTCCGCATAGAAAAACAAATGGAAAAACTTCGCTCCGAATACATTAAAAAATTTGGGTTTTGCCCTGAATTTAAAGTGGGCATGCATGGAGGAAAAGTAATTACGGGCGAAGTAGGCCGCACCAAAACAGAAATAGTATTTCATGGCGATGTAATCAATACTACCGAACGCATCCTGAACCAGTGCATCAACTTGGGAAAAAAAATGCTAATTTCAGAAAACCTGTTGCGCCGGCTCGACCTGATACCCAGCATTCATGCTGAGTATGTAACTACCCGATTATTTAAGGGAAAGGAAAATGAGGTATCTTTATACACACTCATTAAAGAATAATTTTTTTGCTTAGCTTTGCAATTGTTAAAAAACTTTTGCCCGGGTGGTGGAACTGGTAGACACGTACGTTTGAGGGGCGTATGGAGCAATCCGTGCGGGTTCAAGTCCCGCCCCGGGTACAATACTGTATAAACACGGTGCATCGTTTTGCTTGTTTGTACCGAATAATTCCAAATTATTCATTAGAAATTTTTCTAAGGCATCTAAAAGAAAAAGCACCTTTGTAGCCACTGCTACATATAAAATACAACCACAGAGAAAACAGAGGAATACAGGGTGTTTTACTTTCATTTTCTATGTGTTCTCCGTGTATCTCTGTGTGCTTTGTGGTTAAAAAATTTTTTACTATTCAGGTTTAATGCTTTTTACCACAAAGAACACAAAGTTTTACACAAAGGGCTCAGAGTGCGGTCGTTTCTGTCATAACTTTTTCTTTGTGTGCTTTGTGGTTAAATTTTTCACCATAGAGAACACAGATAAATAAACCAATTAAAAAACATCTTCAACCCGGTTTAATGCAATTGAAGTAAAATAACTGTTTGACCCCAGGTGGTTACTTCATAGAATCGGCTTTAATACAGAAATCAAAATAACTTTGCATTATATGCGGTTTTCTATTGCATAATTTGGGTTTAACATTCATTCTTTTACAAAAACCCGCTTAACACGTTGCGAAATTCCGGTAAGTACTTCATAAGGTATTGTTTGCATCAACTCAGCCATTTTTTCAATAGGTAATAAATTATCTCCAAAAACAATTACTTCATCTCCTTCCGAAGCTTCAATCCCGGTAATATCCAGCATGGTCATGTCCATACATACCCGGCCTATTACGGGGGCTAACACGCCGTTTACCACCATGTACCCTACTCCATTGCTCAGGCTTCGGCGGTAGCCATCCGCATAACCTATAGGAACAGTAGCAATTAAAGTGTCTTTTGTACACAGTGAACTCCGTCCATAGCCTATCGTTTCACCAGCTTTAACTTTTCGAATCTGTGAAATTATGGTTTTTAAACGGGCTACGGGCATGAGGTGTTTCGATTGTTCAGGCGTGGCTCCTACTCCGTATAATCCAATCCCCAATCGTACCATATCGTATTGTGCTTCCGGAAACCGCTCTATGCCTCCGGTATTCAATATATGGCGTAGGGGTGTATAGCCCAAGGCTTCTGCCAACATTTGGCATGCTATATTAAACCGCGTAATTTGTATTTCGGTAAATGCATCGTGCATAGCTGATTCAGAAGCTGCCAAATGAGAAAAAATTGAAGCTACACGAATTTGTGGATTTTCTTTCAATAACCGAATAAGCGTAGGCAATTCTTCTGAATCAAAACCCAGGCGGTTCATGCCGGTATTGATTTTAAGATGCACCGGCGGAACAGGTAATGAAGTAGAACGAGCAAAAAGTAAAAAACGAGTGAACGACCGCAAATTATAAATTTCAGGTTCGAGTTTGTGCTGTGCCATTCGGTCATAATGCTCCGTTTCGGGGCTCATCACCATTACAGGCAATGCAACTCCTTGTTGCCTCAAATGTATCCCTTCATCAGTATAAGCCACAGCCAAATAATCAGCTTTGTAAAACTCCAGCATTTGAGCCACTTCGTGTTCACCGGTTCCGTAAGAAGCCGCTTTAACCATGGCCATAAGGCGGGTACCCGGTTGTAATAATGAGCGGTAATAATTTAGATTATGTGCTAATGCATTCAAGTTAATTTCCAATACAGTAGAATGAATTTTTTCTACTAAAAAAGCATCTAATCGTTCTAATTGAAATGCCCTGGCACCTTTAATCAGAATAT
Source organism: uncultured Flavobacteriales bacterium (assembly GCA_937925455.1). GTDB lineage: Bacteria > Bacteroidota > Bacteroidia > CAIKAF01 > CAIKAF01 > BA4. The sequence continues at coordinate 12,058 of CALEWF010000232.1, forward strand.
CTTCGTCTCTGAAATTAAGTGTAGGCAATACCTCTATAAAATCTTCTGTATTTAAAAAATGATGAGAAACCTTTTGAAAAAGCATTTTATATTTTTCAAGGGTTGGTCCAATACATAGTATCCGCTCAAAGCCATATCCATTTACCAAGTTGGCTAATTCCTGGTATAATTGAGCTTCGGGTTTAGATGATTGATGAATATCAGTAATGATTAATGTTTTTTTATGATGAGTACCCAACTCAAACAAATATTGCAATGCTATGCGAATTGAATCTAAATCTGCATTATATGCATCATTAATAATACGGCAACCATTAATTCCCTTTTTCATTTCGAGTCGCATAGCCACCGGTTGTAAACCTGCTACGGCATGTTTAATTGCATTAATCGGTATTCCTAATACCAGCATGGTAGCAATACTGTGTAAAGCATTTTCAATGGAAGCTTTATCTGTAAAAGGAATGGTTACCTTAAATTGTTCTGAGGCCAGTAAATGTAAAATGGTTTTTTCAGGCTTTTTGATGATTGATAAAATACGAAGGTCAGCATCTTGTACTGCCGACCATGTAAAAAAGCGAATACCTCGCAAGGGGGCATAATCGCGTACCACCTCATGTATAGACTCATGGTCACGACAATAAATCAGCGTATGGCAGGAATGAAAGAGTTTTAACTTTTCTCTAATTTTTTGATAAGATGAAGAAAAATTTTCACCATGTGCATCACCAATCATAGTAAAAATGCCAATATCCGGATGTATCATCCAAGCCAAAGCATCCATTTCGCCAGGTTGGGATATACCGGCTTCAAATATTCCTAAATTGTGTTCGTTACCCATATTCCACAAAGACAAGGGAACACCAGTTTGTGAATTATAACTTCCGGGGCTTTTAATAATTTGAAAAAATGGGCTCAACAACTGATATAACCATTCTTTTACCACAGTTTTGCCATTACTGCCCGTAATACTAATTACAGGATAATGGAATTTACGCCGATGATAAGCAGCCAGATTATGTAAAGCTTTTAAGGTATTTTCCACCTGAATATATACTGCATCAGAATACAATATAACATCTGCATTCTGAGCAATTAAAAAATATCGAATGCCTTTATTATAGGCTTGTTCGATAAACATATGACCATCGTGATACAAGCCACGGATAGCAATAAACAACGAAGTTTCAGGATACACAACCTTTCTACTATCAGTACACAGGTGTAAAACCAAATTCCTTATATGTTGTGCGTTAAGGATTGTACCTTCGCAAATTTTAGAAATTTCTTCAACTGTGTACATGCATCAGGAAATTTGTGCTTGATGGTTTTGATAACAAAAACGGCATAAGGGTTTGTACTTATCTGTTTCGCCCAATAAAACAATTTTACTTTCACCAGTAACCCGATAGGAATGATGCGCCAAATGCCCACATTCCACACAAATAGCGTGCACTTTGGTAACAAACTCGGCCACAGCCATTAATTGAGGCATTACGCCAAACGGATTTCCTAGATAATCCATATCAAGACCGGCAATGATGACCCGCACCCCATTATTAGCCAAAGTATTACACACTTCTACCAAACCAGCATCAAAAAACTGCGCTTCGTCAATACCAACTACATCTACATCGTTAGCAAGCAGCAAAATATTGGCAGATGAAGGAACAGCCGTAGAATGAATAAAATTGGCATCGTGCGACACTACTTTTTGTTCGTCATATCGTGTATCAATGGCCGGTTTAAATATTTCCACTTTTAAACGGGCAAACTGCGCCCGTTTCAAACGGCGAATCAGCTCTTCGGTCTTACCAGAAAACATGGAACCGCAGATTACTTCTATCCATCCTCTCCGCTTATCAGTTTGCTTAAATGTGTTTTCAACAAACATCTTGAATAAATCCTTTTGTATAGCCCAAAATCAGGCTATAAATTTGTGCAACTTTATTTCAAAATTAGCATAAAAACCAGGTTGAACCGTTTATTCACAAAACATTCTTATGAATACGACCGAAATACTTGAAAAAATTGAATTGCACCTGTTGCGTACACAACGCTTGTTGCAACTAATACAAACCAACAGCCTCACTGTGGCTGACATTGAAAAAATACACACCGAATTACGTCAAGCTTATGAGTTTTCGGTAGTATTAAAGTATGCCAAACCTGCAAACGAAACATTTTCAAACCTGGTAACTGAGTCGGCTTCTGAACCAATTGTACAACCACCTGTACATTCCGCCGCCGAACCGGTTGTGCCGCCTAAAGCAGAGCCAAGCCCTCAACCTCCGGTAGTGGAAGTACCACCACCGGATGTGCAACCCACTCAGCAGCTACAACATGTAACACCGCTGGTCCCTGAAACTAAGAAAGAACCATATATACCTGCCATGACAGTGGCTGAGGCCAAGGTAACATTTAACGACCAAAAAGCCGAAATAGTAAAAGAAGCCCTGGCTGATAAATTAGCACAAAGCAAAATAGCCGATCTGACCAAAGCCATTGCCCTGCATGAAAAATTTCTTTTCATCAACGAATTGTTTCAGGGTGATAATGTACCTTACAATGAATTTATCAACAAGGTAAACCAACTGCAAACCCTGGATGAAGCCTTGATTACTATTAACGACTATGCTGGTAAATATCATTGGGATTTTGAATCGAAAACTTTTCAGAAAATGCTAATATACATTCAGCGCCGCCACGCATGAAAAAAATTGGTATTTTAATAGGGTCATTGTTGTGGTTAGCCTTTACCCTGCAAGCACAGTTTGTAGCCGAGCCATACGCACGAAAGATTGTAGATACGCTTTCGCATGATTACTTTGCAGGCCGGGGATATGTTGAAGATGGCGATTTACGTGCAGCCCACTTTATTGCAGCAGAATTTAACCGAATGGGGTTACAACGCTTCCCGAAGGCCATGACCTATTTTCAAACTTTTCATTTTCCGGTCAATACATTTCCTTATCCAGTAGTTGCAATAGCCGGAAAAGATACACTGCGTACAGGTATAGATTTTGTTCCAGCTGCCTCCTGCCCTACCATTCAGGGAGAATATAAATTGGTTTGGGTAGATAGTGCATTGCTTAGCAACGAAAAAAGATTTCGTAAATTTTCCAAGCTACGATTCGATAAAATATTCCTTGTAATGGATGATAAAGGTATTTCTACCGAAGACACCAAAAAAGCATTTAAAAACTTAGGAATGAATCCCTACGGTGCCAAAGGAATTATCCGGATAAAAGATAAAATTACCTGGAGCGTTGCTACTGATACTACTTCCTATGCGCAGTTAGATGTAGTTCGAAATTCCTTGAAAAGAGAGCATAAAACCATGCAATTATCCATTAAAAATCGTTTTGTATCCCAACATACAACACAAAATGTGATAGCCTACATGCCCGGAACGACAGTACCTGACAGTTTTATTGTGTTAACTGCACACTATGACCACTTGGGAAAAATTGGCCCGAATGTAACATTTAACGGAGCCAATGATAATGCTAGCGGCGTGGCTATGATGCTGAGCCTTGCAAAATATTTTTCAGAGAATCCACAATGGTGCAAATACTCTATATCTTTCATTGCCTTTGCCGGCGAAGAAGCCGGGTTGATAGGATCGAAGTATTTTACCATGAATCCTATTATTCCACTAAATAAAATTCGTTTATTACTCAATGTAGATTTGATGGGAGGGGGCGAAGACGGTATTACGGTTGTGAATGGCAAAGAACAGCCCCGTATTTACCAAACGATGACTACCATTAATAACGAATTACAATTACTTAAAACCATTAAAGAACGCAGTAATGCCCCCAACAGCGACCATTATTATTTTGCTGAAGCCGGTGTTCCGGCAGTTTTCTTATATACCATGGGGTCCTACAAGCACTATCACGACGTGAACGACCGGGCTGAAAATTTGGAGCTCACTAAGTTTAATGAAGTGTTTACCTTAATTACCGAACTGATTAAACGATATTAAACGGTGTCAAAACTCTACATCATTCCCACCCCTATTGGAAATCTGGAAGACATGACATTCCGGGCTATTCGCTTATTGAAAGAAGTGCAACTCATCCTGGCCGAAGATACTCGCCAAACATACAAATTGCTGCAACATTTCAACATTCAAAACCGCATGATGAGCTTTCATCAGCACAACGAACATCAATCGGTAAACAAAATCATAGACCTGCTATTAAACGGCACAACGGTTGGCCTCGTTTCAGATGCAGGCACGCCGGGAATTTCAGACCCGGCATTTTTATTGGTTAGAGCCTGTGTAGAAAACAATATCGAAGTAGAATGCCTGCCTGGTCCTACGGCTTTTGTCCCTGCGTTGGTACAATCCGGTTTTCCTACGGACCGGTTTGTGTTTGAAGGATTTTTACCTCATAAAAAGGGACGTCAAAAACGCCTGAAAGCTCTTAGTGAAGAGTGGCGTACCATTGTTTTTTACGAATCACCTTTTCGGTTAATTAAAGCCTTAGAAGAATTTAAAACGTACTTTGGTGAAAACCGCCCTATGGCCGTATGCCGTGAAATCAGCAAGATGTTTCACGAAACCCATAGAGGCACTGCTAATGAGCTCATCGAACATTACACCGCTCATCCTCCCAAAGGGGAAATTGTATTGGTAGTGAGCGGAAAAAATGAGGAAAAATCAACTGAAGATTAGTACAATGCCATGTTAAACCGCCGGCGGTATTTTTGGGTAAGGGGATGCTGCTCGCCCCAGCGGTGAAACAATGCGATGCATACCCTGCGGGCAATTTCATCATAGGCTTGTTTATGCAGCGTAATACTTTGAATGAGCTTGTCCAAGGCTTCTTCTGCCTTATCTTGCTGCAAAAGCTTCTTAGCCTCTTCCAAGATTGCATCTACCGGTGAACCATCGTTAAAATGCCGGGTAAAAAACTCTGCCAAAGCTTGAATGTCTTTCAGGTCATCACGTTCCGGCAGTTGTTTCAGCCACTCATCCATTTTTGATTTAACACCCTGCGGGTCATGCATTACTTCCCTGCTATACAAAGCCACTTTGGCTTCTTCATTATTTGGATAAGTATTCAAAAAATCACGAAGCAACTGAATGGCTTCCTGCTCTTTTGTTTCATGCAATTGTGCCTTTAATGCCAGCCAAGCTTTCTTTTCAGGTGTAGGTATCACTTCATCCAACCATTGTTTTAGCAAATGCTTAGGCAATGCCCCCACCTGCTCGCCAATAATTTTTCCACCATAAAATAATTTAAGCGCCGGAATACCTTGTATGCGATATTTGTGCATAAATTCCGGTTGCTCATCAGTATTTACTTTTACCAGCTTCCAACGGCCATTAGCCTCTGCGGCCAGTTCATCTAACAACGGACTTAAAAAACGGCAAGGACCACACCACGGTGCCCAAAAATCAACCAATACAGGCACTTCATAGCTTGCTTGCAAAATATCTGTTTCTTCGTTGATCATAGGGTTTATAAGTTTGAGTGCAAAATTCTATAATATCCAAGCCAATTTCAGTAACTAAAATCACGAAATACGTATCCTCACTAGCCACTGTTATTCCAACACAATCTTTTGTACCATGAGTTTTTTGTTCGATTCCACTTTTACAAAATACGTTCCGGCGGCCAACATAGAAAGGTCAAGCAAAGTTATCTCTCCGGCTTCTTTGGTATATTGTTTTACATAGGCAGTACCCACACTATCAAATACTTTTAAATCTAAGTCACCGGCTTCGGGCAGGCGTATCTCATAGCTACGCGGTGCTATCTGCTTTAACCAGGTAGTATTTGCAGCTTCAGTAATAGGTACTTCCGGTAAGGTACGGCAAAAATCAAAATCCAATAATTCAATCAACTGGTCAAAAATCAAATTTAACCGATACGTTTTAAAATTGATGCAAATATCTGTACCTCCATAATCAGTTACCGTTACCACTCCAAACTGCCCGGTAAACGGTGGATTGGGAAATGTTCCTCCTTCGCTGTATTCCCCGCCTTTATCCGTCCCAATATTGTTCAATGCTGCAGATTGAAAAATAGGATACCGATTGGGATTATTTCGCTCTTTCGAAAAATCGCTGTGAGTGCCATTATCAATAGCCGACATGTGAGCATCGCCCGATAGGATAAACATGTTTTCAATCTTTTCGTCGCGGAAAAAATTTCCCATTTCTTCCCGATCTTCCGGAAATCCGCCCCAGTTATCTTTTCCCGTACCGGAAAACGATACCGATGTAATCCAGGCTATGATTTGTCCGTTTTGCTTGGCTTGACGCATCTGGTTTTTCAACCATTCTTTTTGTTTTTGACTCATGATGCGTCCATCTTTTCGTTCAGAACGCAAATCGGCCATAATGAATCGCACTCTGCCCACCGTAAATGCCTGATAGATTCCCGTAGGACCATCGGGGTCACCCAGCGGGTAATGCGGTACATATTCTTTGTACGCTTGTTTGGCTGCCGGACCACAACCGTTATTGCCATCGTTATTATCACCACAAAAATCATGATCGTCCCAAACATAGGCAATTGGTGTATTACGCAATAGTTTCATTTCACGTTCACGACTCAGCACACGGTCTTCATAGGCTTCACGATGAACATTTACATCAGTCGAATTAGGATTGGCATAATGCAAATCACCAACATTCAGATAAAACAAAGCGTTTTGTGCCCGCATATGGTCATACACCGGATTGTTTGGAAACAAGTTGCAGGCTCCCACCAAAAAAGAATACGAAAACGCCCCTTCCTGAAAAGTTTGAAACGAGCCAATATCATCAGGCGATAAGTCTAATTTTCCATCAATCTCGGCTGCATAATAATAACGAGTATTAGATGCAAGCCCTGTAATTTCAAAACCTGCTGCAAAACCGGTGGCTTCAGTAACCGATTGATATGCAGAATAGATTGGATTTTCAAAATTTAACGATGTAGCACAGGCTATGCGTACTTTTTCTGCTGCCCTTTCAAACACTATGTTTACCCGGGCTGAATGATGGGTTACTGCCCCACTCCAGAAATACAGCACATCGTTGCTTACTATTTGATGAGGGGTGGCGTAAGATAAAAAACAAAAACTGCCAAAAATTATTAGTAATACACGCTTCATGTTCCAAAAATAAAAAAATGTAAATGCATCGCATAACGATTGTTTGTGTAACTAAAATCTCTAAGTATAATTACAATACACTGTTTATGCGTAATAAATTTCAACCACAGTGTTTCTTCTATTGAACTTTTATGATAAGGCTGCCTATGGGGCTGTCCGTTGCAAGTCCTCGGGGCTCAGCCACACAGGGCATCGGGGTTGCGGTGTCTTCGTGCCCTCAGCCCCGCTA
>CALEWF010000233.1 GCA_937925455.1 uncultured Flavobacteriales bacterium
TAGCGGGGCTGAGGGCACGAAGACACCGCTGCCCCGATGCTCTGTGTGGCTGAGCCCCGAGGACTTGGAACGGACAGCCGCTTGAAGCAGCCTGATACTTAATATCAATACTTTTGAAAATTTGGGGTTTATAACAGCGTATATCTGAACATATACAAATTTATTTTGTGCGTAAAATGTATTTTAAAGATTAAAATAAAATAACCAGTAAGATTTTGTTACATTGATAAAATGGTTTGTTTGGGTATTTTATTGTATAGATGAGCCTAAATTTTTACAATTATTACGTAAAACTCCGAATGGCTGTCTTTAGAAATTTTTCTTAATTATTGGGGTTAATTTATTTTGTGCATAAGTAAACATCCTTTTTCTTTATATTTGCCCAAATACAATTTAATGAAGCATGGAAGAGATTTTGGCCACGGCACCTTTAGATACAGCAAAACTTTCGTTTGAAGAATTTAGAAAAGAAATTTTGAATGATTATCGCATTGCTAACGAAAGTCGGGAAGCAAGTTTACTGGGTCGAAGGGAAGTTTTAACAGGCAAAGCTAAATTTGGAATCTTTGGCGATGGTAAAGAACTGGCTCAAATAGCTATGGCCAAAGTTTTTAAAGAGGGGGATTTTAGAAGCGGATACTATCGAGACCAAACCTTTATGTTGGCAGCCGGCTTAATGACGGTTCGTCAGTTTTTTGCACAATTATATGCTCATGCCAGCTTAGAATATGAGCCAATGACCGGTGGTAGATGTATGAACGGGCATTTTGCTACCAAGTGGGTGGATGAAAATGGCAATTGGCTACCCCAGGTAAGCATGAAAAATTCCAGTGCTGATATTTCTCCTACTGCCGGACAAATGCCTCGTTTGCTGGGTTTGGCTTTAGCTTCAAAACTTTACAGAGAAAATAAAGAATTAAGAGATTTTACCGAATTTTCGAACAACGGGAATGAAGTGGCATTTGGAACCATAGGAGATGCTAGTACTTCAGAAGGTATATTTTGGGAGACTATGAATGCTGCTGCTGTAATGCAGGTACCCATGGCAGTTTCAGTATGGGACGATGGTTATGGAATTTCTGTGCCGAAAGAATTTCAAACAGTAAAGGGCAGTATTTCGCAGGCGCTGAAAGGGTTTGAAAAAGATGAAAATGGTCCGGGTCTCCTCATTTTTAAAGCCAAAGCTTGGGATTATGTAGAATTAATAGAAACATACCAAAAAGGTGTGGCTATTTGCCGTCAGGAACATATTCCGGTATTGTTTCACATTGAAGAATGTACCCAACCGCAGGGACATTCCACCTCAGGTTCTCATGAGCGTTACAAGAGTAAAAAACGCTTGCAGTGGGAAGAAAAATATGATTGTATCCGTCAATTTCGTCAATGGATTGAAAAGAAAGGTATTGCCACAGCAGAAGAACTGGATGCAATAGAAAAGCAAGCCGTTGAACATGTAAAGCAAGAACGTCGGGCAGCTTGGGAAGCTTTTCAGGCTGAGATAAAGGCTGAACTGAATGAAGTGTACAGCTTGGTGCAGGAATTAGGCCTTACCGATTTGGCTAATGAATTACGTTCCACTATTGATCCTTTGCGTCGCGATGTAATGTCAGTAGCTCGTCGGGCTCTAATCGCAGTAAGATATGTTGATTCCCCTGCGAAAAACAAACTTCAGCAGTGGATTGCAAAACAAAATGAACTGAATTACGATCGATACAGTTCTCATTTATATTCAGAATCTTCCAAATCGGCATTAAAGGTTCAACCCGTTCCAGCAGTTTATGAATCGGATGAAATGGTGGATGGGCGCATTATACTACGAGATAACTTTGATAAAATATTAGAAAAAGAGCCACGATTTATTGCTTTTGGAGAAGATGTAGGAGGAATTGGTGGGGTTAATCAAACCTTTGAAGGACTTCAAAAGAAGTATGGCGAAAATCGGGTATTTGATACCGGTATTCGTGAAGCTACCATAGCAGGGCAGGGGATTGGTATGGCCATGCGAGGATTACGGCCTCATGCCGAAATTCAATACTTAGATTACTTGCTTTATGCTATTCAAATATTGAGTGATGATGCGGCTACACTATCATATCGTACCAAAGGCCAGCAAAAAGCCCCATTGATTGTTAGTACCCGTGGGCATCGGTTAGAAGGAATATGGCATTCCGGGTCGCCCATGGGCATGGTAATTAATGCTTTGCGTGGTATGTATGTATGTGTACCCCGAAACATGACGCAGGCTGCCGGAATGTATAATACCTTATTGGCTTCTGATGATGCGGCCTTGGTCATCGAGCCGTTGAATGGTTATCGTTTGAAAGAGCGTTATCCGGCAAACATTGGAGCGTTTAGGGTGCCATTAGGGCAACCTGAAATTTTGAAAACAGGTAATGACGTTACCATAGTAACCTATGGGTCAACTTGTCGCTTAGTGGAAGAAGCGGCTCAAAAATTAGAAGCCATCGGTATTTCTTGTGAAGTAATTGATGTGCAAACGTTACTTCCGTTTGATGTGGATCATCGCATTGTAGAATCCTTGCAAAAAACCAACAAGATATTATTTGTAGATGAAGATGTGGAAGGAGGTGCTACCGGATTTATGTTGCAGCAGGTACTTGAAAAACAAGGTGGGTTCCGTTATTTGGATGTTGCTCCTAAAACATTAAGTGGAAAAGATCATCGGCCGGCCTATGCCAGCGATGGGGATTATTTCTCAAAACCTTCGGTAGAAGATATTGTAGAAGCTGTTTACAGCTTGATGCATGAAACAGACCCGGAAACGTTTCCGGCACTGATATAATTCATGGAATTTGTAGCTTATAATCAGGCTGATCCTTATCGTTGTATTGTGGTTGATGGACAACTGACTGATGCTTTCCCTTTATCTCACTGGCGGGGAAGCAATATACATCAATGCTTGGCAGACGATACCAGTGCGTCCATTGTTTTGAATGCCATTCAACAAAATATACCTCAACTACAATTTCCGCAGGTTACTGCTAATCATTATGATATTGACGGATTGGTGGGGGTATGGAGTTTACTTCATCCTCAAAAAGCGTTGAAATATGATTTATTATTAAGACATGTGGCCTTGATTGGCGATTTTCGGGAAGTAGAACCGGGAAATCCTTTATCAATGCATGCCTTGAAAATGGTATTAGCATTAAATCATTTAGAAAAAAAACTGTTTTATCCGCCGTTTGGCGAAAAACAAGAAGCAGAAGCTTGTGTGAATAAATTTCAAACTTTTATTCCCTTATTATCTGAATTGATTGAGGATGTGGAACAATTTCGGGATGCTTGGGAAGAGGATTGGAGAAAAATCAAGCATGGATTGAATATTGCCCGGAAAGCTGTAGTTACTCACCATACATCCATTCGGCTTACAGAAATACATTTGGCGGAGCCTATTCCCTATTATTCTTTCACCTGGCTTGCTAAAGATGCCGATATGATATTATCGGTTTATCCTCAAAATCGTTATGAATTAGAGTATCGTTATACCACTTGGGTGGATACAGCTAAACGCAAAATATTTCCAAGAATGCACTTACATCCATTGGCTGAAATTTTAAATGAACGAGAAATCTCACCATTTTGTTGGATAGCAGAGGATATCTTGGATACTGGTCCTATTCTTCGGCTTGGAAATGAAGAATTAAGTCGCACAGAAAGATTTGATGACCCGGATAAAAGGAAAATTTATTCTTCTTCAATTATTCCAGAACAATTTGTTAAGTTGACTACTGAATATTTTAAAAACTGTTATTCAACCTTGATCCCTTCCCGTTATACTGACTGGAAGCAAATAAAAGAATTAGCCAATCTATATTCCTATGCAAAAAATAACAGAAGCCGATTCCCTGCATCAAAACTTAGAGAATAAATCTATTCGAGAACTATTAGAGGGAATTAACCAAGAAGATCGAAAAGTACCGGAAGTAACTGGTGAATGTATCCCACAAATAGAACCCTTAGTTGAAGCAATTGTCTTGAAAATGTCAGCGGGTGGGCGTTTGTTTTACTTGGGAGCCGGTACCAGTGGTCGTTTAGGAATTGTGGATGCTTCTGAACTTCCACCAACTTATGGAGTACCTCATGGTTGGGTCATCGGTTTGATTGCAGGTGGAGATATAGCCATTCGTAAAGCCATAGAATTTGCTGAAGATGACTGGGAAGGAGGTTGGAACGATTTATTAGCGCATCGGGTTTCTCCCAATGATGTAGTGATGGGTATTGCGGCTTCAGGTACCACCCCGTATGTGGTTGGGGCTTTGGAAAAATGCCGTAAAGAAGGAATTATAACAGGATGTATAACCTGTAATCCTCAGGCACCAATCATCGAACATTCAGATTATCCTATTGTAGCCGTGGTAGGTCCTGAGTTTGTTACCGGAAGTACCCGCATGAAAGCCGGTACGGCACAAAAGCTAATTTTAAACATGATTTCTACCACGGTGATGATTCAATTGGGCAGGATACAGGGCAACAAAATGGTAGATATGCAACTTACCAATCATAAGCTGGTAGATCGTGGTACACGGATGATCATGGAAAAATCAAACCTGAATTATGAAGAAGCTAAAGCACTACTGTTGGCTAAGGGGAGTGTAAGAAAAGCCTTGGAAAGCATAGCATGAGAATTGTAATTTGTTTCGGTATCGGTTTATTATTTATAATTCATGGTTGTGGCAAAAAAGAACAAAGCCAATATGCTATTTTTAGATATAACGATGCTTCCGGAATAACATCGCTTGATCCGGCGTTTGCTTCCAATTTGTCAAATATTTGGGCTATTCAGCAACTTTATAATGGGCTGGTTCAGTTAGATTCATCATTACAGGTTCAGCCCTGTCTGGCTTATCGTTGGGAGGTATCGGATGATGGTATGAAATACATTTTTTATTTACGCCGCGACGTGCTTTTTCATCCCTGCTCTTGTTTCTCTGGTAAAAGGTATTTGAAAGCAACCGATGTAGTATTTACTTTTCATAGGCTAACAAATACAGGTAATGGTTCGTGGATTACAAATTATCTTGCAAAGAATCCGGAAAACAATCTTCCACAAGTTATTGCCTTGAATGATTCGATGGTGCAATTTGAATTACGTGCACCCTTTGTGCAATTTATTCAAGTACTTGCTACACCCTATGCCATGATTGTTCCCCCAGAGGCAGTGGCGTATTACGGTAAAGATTTTGGATTTCATCCGGTGGGAACCGGTCCTTTTGTATTTAGAAAATGGTTGTTGAATGAAAAGTTGGTATTGAATAAGAATCCTGACTATTTTGAATGGGAAGGAAAAGAGCAACTCCCATATTTGGATGGAGTAGCAGTTACCTTTTTAAAAGATCCACAAGTGGCTATGTTTGATTTTATTCGAGGAAAACTGGATTTAATGAGTGGAATGGAACAGGCGTATCAACAGGAAATGATTGATAAAAACGGCGATTTGAAAGAAAAGTACAAACAAGATATTCAATTATTGAAAGCACCCTATTTAAATACAGAATACATAGGTTTTTATTTAGGTGATACAGCTAAAGCAATACCTTTGAGAATTAGAAAGGCTTTGCAGGCTGCTTTAAAAAGAGAAAGCATTACCCGGTATGTAAAAAAGGGATTAGGGATTCCTGCTGAAGCTGGATTTGTACCTCCATCATTGCGTTCATACAACGTAGTTTTTAAAAAAATTGAATTTAAAGACCAAGATTTTAAAAAAACAGGTGCACCATCTTTTGATACAATTTCAGCATTTACCCTATATGCCGACCCGCTTTATACCGAAATATATTCACAGGTGGTAAATCAGTGGAAAAAAGCTGGATTTCAAGTGAAGTTGGAAATTATGGATAGGCCTACATTAAAAAGCCTGGTTGCTAAAGGACAATTATCATGTTTTAGAGGCTCGTGGATCGGAGATTTTGCAGATCCTATCAATTACTATTCGGTTTTTTATTCAGGAAATTGGAGCCCTGCCGGACCTAATTATACGCATTATCGTTCTTCATTATTCGATAGTTTATACCAAGCATCCATGCAAACACAAGAAGTCTCGCTACGAATTCAATTGTACCAACAAATGGATTCCATACTTCAGGCAGAATTACCAGTTATTCCCTTGTATTATGACGAAGTGGTTCGTTTTATTCGAAGAGAAGTTAGCGGGCTTGGTATAAATAGTATGAATAATTTAGATTTAAAGCGGGTAAAAAAACACCTTAATTGATTTGTTTTTGCATCTTTTTATTTATCCATTTAAAAATCTCCATTCCAAGTAAAATGGGAATGGCTAAAATCAAAATACTAGCCCATTCTTGTATAGTAATTGGTTCTATTTTAAACCCAAATCATGCATAAGAAATTTTCAAGAGACATCCATAAAGACAAAGCAACCATGTAGCCTCTGTTACATAAAAATCATAACCACAGAGAACGCAAAGAAACACAGAGAAAATAAACCGATTAAAAACATTTGCCATAATTTTTATTGCAATTGAAGCTAAACAATTGGTTGAGGCAGGGCTTATTTTCCTTAATTGGCGGTTAACATAGAATAAAATTACTTTGCATTATATGCGGTTTTCTATTGCATAATTAGGGTTAATATGCATTTTTTGAAGAATTGTTATATTATATTATAGTTGAAAAGTTACAAATATTTTACACTTGTTCTCATCGTATTAGTTGTAAATTTGTTTTCATTGATAATTAAAGATTATGGCTGAAAAAGAAAATCATATTGCATATTCAGAAGACAACATCCGGTCGCTTGATTGGAAGGAGCATATTCGCCTTCGCCCGGGTATGTACATCGGAAAAACCGGCGACGGCTCCGCACATGATGACGGTATCTATATCCTGCTGAAAGAGGTGATAGACAACTCCATTGATGAGTTTGTAATGGGGAATGGTAAAGAAATTTGGGTGGATATACAAGATAAAAAAGTAACAGTGAGAGATTTTGGCCGGGGAATACCATTAGGAAAATTGATTGATTGTGTGGCAAAGCCAAATACCGGTGCTAAATATGATTCAGAATCGTTTAAAAAATCAGTGGGATTGAATGGCATTGGAACCAAGGCTGTTAATGCTTTGTCCATCTTCTTCAGGGCTCAATCTATACGTGATGGACAAACCAAAATAGCAGAATTTAGCCGAGGTGAAATTATTAAAGACCAACCGATACAACCAAGCAACGAGAAAAATGGAACTATCATCACCTTTATACCGGATGATGAGATATTTCATAATTATCATTTCCGCAACAGTTACATTGAAAAAATGTTGTGGAATTATGCCTATCTAAATACCGGACTTACCATTCGTTTTAACGGACTGGAAATTCGCTCTGAAAATGGGTTGTTAGATTTGCTAAATGCCAATTTGAGTGGAGAAATTAATTACCCGATTATCCACCTTAAAGGGGAAGATATTGAAATTGCCATGACACATGGCCACCAATATGGTGAAGAATATTATTCGTTTGTAAACGGTCAATATACCCCACAAGGCGGTACACATCAAGCGGCATTTCGTGAAGCAGTTGTAAAAACCATTCGTGAATTTTATAAAAAAGACTTTGACCCTTCGGATATTCGTAGTTCCATTATTGCAGCCGTGAGCATTAAGGTAATAGAACCAGTGTTTGAATCACAAACCAAAACCAAACTGGGGTCACAATACATGGCTCCTGATGGAATTACTATTCGTACTTTCATTTCCGATTTTGTAAAAACAGAATTAGATAATTACCTGCATAAACATCCGGATACGGCGCAGGCATTGCTTGAAAAAATTATTGCCAGCGAAAAAGAGCGGAAAGAACTGGCCGGCATAAAAAAAATAGCCCGTGAACGAGCCAAAAAAGCAGCCATTCACAACCGTAAACTACGTGATTGTCGGGTGCATTTTAACTCTAATCATCCTGAACGGTTAAATACAACCTTGTTTATTACTGAGGGCGACTCGGCAAGCGGTTCCATCACCAAAGCCAGAAACGTGAATACTCAGGCAGTGTTCAGCCTAAAGGGCAAGCCTTTAAATACTTTTGGATTGAGTAAAAAAATTGTGTATGAAAACGAAGAGTTTAATTTACTGCAGCATGCATTGAACATTGAAGATGGCATTGAAAATTTACGTTACAATAATATTGTAATTGCTACTGATGCCGATGTGGACGGTATGCACATTCGTTTATTGCTCATCACCTTTTTCTTACAATTCTTTCCTGATGTAGTAAAATCAGGGCATTTATATATATTGCAAACCCCACTTTTCCGCGTTCGAAACAAAAAGGAAACCATTTATTGCTACGATGAAGCCGAAAAACAAAAAGCCATTGCCAAACTTGGAAAATCAGTTGAAATAACCCGTTTCAAAGGATTAGGTGAAATTTCA
>CALEWF010000234.1 GCA_937925455.1 uncultured Flavobacteriales bacterium
TATGCAATGGTTGCGGCAGAATACTTTATACTTAAATTATTCAAAGTATATTCCTTGTATTGTTTGGATATTTGTATGATACGAATATTATGCAACGTAGTGGTATCATTTAAAAATTTAATGTGGCTATATTTTTTAATCAGCGGACTATTTTCGTTAATAAAGTCTTTGTATGCCGGTGGTAATGAAAACCGAGGAATTGCAATAAAATCTTGGCTTTGTTGAATTCTATCCGGAGCAATATGACTACTGATGTTTTGTCCGAACCAACTGGAACTTCCCCAAAAACCATATTGAACATAATTTTTGGTGTACCATCCCAGAGGTATCAATAATGGTATTAATCCTTTAACCCACATTGTTCGTGGAATTTTTAGCAGCCAAGGAATGAGAATAAAAAGTATCCAAAACGGATGATAAGAAGCTCGGGTCATACTCAATAATGCAAGGATACACACCGTGAGTATGTATTTTGTAGAAAGTTTAAAAGAGCTAGCAAATACAATGAACAATATGGCAGACGAAAAGAAAAACAAAAGTGCAGGATAATAATAATGATGAAACCAATAGATATGTACAGGATTGCCCATGAATAAAAACAACCAAAAAAGTGGTTTGGGAACATTTATTTTTTGAATGACGCGATACATCCAATACGAGGCAATAAGATGCAAGAATGAATAAATAATTGCATATACAATGTAAATTGGCAATCCGCTTTTAACAATTAGTCCATGCAAAATATTCACCCAAGGTGGATTGTTGTGCAAATGCCAAATGTTGGTCCAAAAATTTTCGTGATATGCATATTCAGGTAAAAAATACCATTTAGGATTAAAACGAAAAGAAAAAGGCTCAGTAAAGAAATATAGTACATGTAAGGCAATACAATATGCAAGAAACACATAAAACCATTTGCTGGTGAGAGGGGGAAAAGATTGTTTCATGTATTAAAAGAAATTGATATATCCCAAATGTATTTTGCTTCTTCTAAAATCTACCGGTACTTCATTTTGACTACCCAAAGCATAATTCACACTAAACATACCGATTTTGGTATTAAATGTAATGCCCCCCCCAAAGCCAAATACGTATGATTGATAGGTTTCTTCCCGAATGGTACGTTGATACCAACCGGCATCAGTAAATATATTTACGAAAGAGTTTTCTTCCAACAAAAATCTAATTTCTAATGTACCTATGCCATAGGCTGAAGCATAGAGGCTTTCATCATCAAAGCCACGCAGAGTTCGAAGTCCCCCTAAACGAAATAACTCATTTCGAAATAGTTGTTGATTGTAAATCCAGCCACCGCGTACTCCCAGTTTTATAGCAAATCGCTTGAGAAAAGGGATATAGGTTTCTGCTTGTGCTGTAAGTTGCAGTTGTAATAAATTGGAAGAGGCGCTATCAAGAGCTCCCACCGTATCGCCAGGTGTAACAGATATGAATTTGTTACCCAAGCCTACTTCGCATCGCAGAGTATATCCTTTTCTCGGATTGATTCGATAATCCAATCGTTCTATCTGATTGGAAATTCCAAACATATTTATATCCGTATTTCCCAGTCCTGTAATGGTAGATTGCCCGCTTTCAGGAAGGATTTTTCGGGATGTTTGATACTGATAAAAGAATTTTACATAATCAGTGCCTTTCATTAAATACACCAATCCGGCCTGCAGATTTACATTGAAGAATGAGGTATCTACCCGAAAGAAATTTAATTTCCCATCAATACCCAATGGCAAGTTAAATAAAAATGGATAATACAATTGGATATTCAAATTTTGAGTTCCGGTTTGTAAACGCTGCCATTGTATATCTGCCAATTCGCCTTGTTTCAATAAGTTTTGTAAGCGTAATCGTACATCCCCGGTAATTAAAAATCCACCATCCACATCGTTTTGAGGTATTAGCCCTACAAATCCGCTAAACTGATTGGCGTTGCGTTTATCCAGCTCCAGTCTTATTCGTGCTTTTCCGTTAAGAAACTCTACTATCGGAGATGAAACAGGGCGAACAAAAGGTAATTCTTTTATTCGGGTTTCAATTTTTTGCACAGCACTTTCGTTGTATAGAGCATTGCGCCGAATTCCCAAATACGTATGAAGATAGGCTGGAGCCACTTTACCTTTTCCACTCACCAATATGCTATCAAATAAAATAAGCGGTCCTTCATTAACAAAAATACTTGCTTGTATGCTATCTCCTTGGTGGTATTCCAAACTATCTAATTGTACTATGGCAAAAGGATATCCATTGTTTTCATATTCCCGAAACAAAGAGTGCATGAGGCGTTGCATGCGAATAAACCTTACAGGTTCTTTAAAAAAAAGTTTTTCTCGAAATCCGGTTCGTTTTAAAAAGCTCCATCGGGCATTTCCCGCCCGAACGGAGGCCCATCGAAATTGTGTGCCTGTATGGATAAATACTTTCCATTGCAAACTGTCTTTTTGAATAGAATCAATTGAAGCAGTAAGATATCCGGATTGATGCAAATGTGAAAATATTTCTGATACAGTTTTTTTTATTTGAAGCGTGTCGCTGTGCCAAACAGGATAGGATGCGAGTTTAAGGGTTGAACCAGTTATTTCAAGGCGGATGCGTGATTGCGAAAAAGTCTGACTGCTAAGCAACAAGCAGCAAATAAATATGCTAACAGCTACATTACGCATCGAATCAAAGTTAGCGAACAGCAGGAGAAAATCCGAATCTTAAGATATCCTGAGATTCAATAATTCGCGATATACCCCGGCATATCGTTCTACACCCGTTTGCAGTGAATACCAGGCACAAGCTCCCTCTATGGCTTTTTCACGGATATAATTTCCTTGAATAATTTGATGATATGCAGCTTCGTAAGCTTCGGTTGTAAATTCATGAATCACTGCACCTGCTTCGTATTGACGGATAATTTCTTCTGTATCTCCAACTCCGGCATTACAAATAATGGGAATTCCCATGGACATGATCTCTCCTTGTTTAGTAGGACTGGAAGCTATTTTGCTGAATACCGGTTTGATAAAAAATACCGAAGCATCAAACTGAGATATAATCCCCGGAATTTCTTTTCGTTGTAAGGGGGCAACGAGGATGTTTTCTTTAGGAATTTGTTTTTTTTCTGCCAAAGAATAGATATTGGATGCGGGTTCGTGTGTGAAAAAAGCCATCAGGCTTTGTGGTTCATGCTGAAGTACTACCTTGAAAAAATCTAACATTTCGGGAAGCATATACCATGTGCCAATAGAGCCTAAATAAAACCATTTTTGTTTAAAACGTTGTAGTTGATATTTCTCCCTAAACTGTGCTGCTGATGAAGATTCAATATTTTGTGTATTAAAATGCTCTAAGTCTGCACAGCAGGGAATAACTGTACATTTCCAATTATACGGAATGTAGTCAAATCCTTGTATAATATTTTTTCCAGCTTCAGTTAGCGAAATTACATGGTCAGCATGAAGAAAAAAGTCTTTTTCTTTTCTTTTAAAATATTGATATACTCGTTTATACAACGGATGTTGAAGAGGCCAAATACCCCCATCTACGCGTTCATCGGCAAAGAATCCCCGCATATCAAACAAAAATTTTACCCCATATTTTTTCTTCATCCATTCGCCTGCTAATGCTGTGATATAACCTCGGCAATGCACGATGTGAAATGAATTTTTTCGATGAAGCTTTTGTATCGTTGATTTTAAAATATGGATATCATACATTGTTGAAACTACGGGCGGATTTTTATGATAGGTAAGTGGTATCCATTGAATGTTATGTTCTTGGATAATTTGCTCTATAATGGATTTGTTTTTTTCAAACATTTCCGGTTTTTCAAAACTCACCAGGGTAATTGAAAATTCTAATTCAGATAAGCCTTTTAGGTAGGGTAATACCTGCGATTGACCCAACGGGTCTGTCATTCCATCGTAACTCAGATAAAGTATTCGGGCTTTTTTCATGGATTGCTGTAAAAGTAGAAAGAAAGGTGAATGCTTATGTTATGAAAGAAGAATTGTTTTGTCTCCATAAAAACTTTCATGCTGATTATATCTTACATACCCCAGTTGATTTGTAAGCATACGGGTATGACCGATGGAAAAATCAGATACATTGCAATGGTGATGACCATAAATCCAGTAATCAGGTTCATGCTGAAGGATAAATTGTTTTAGTTCTACAGCAAAAGCCGGATTGATGACACTTTTAACATAGCGTTCCGGATAATTAATTTGGGTGGGTACATGATGGGAAATCACAATTTTTTTATCGGTTGTTTCAAATTCTTCACTGAGTTCGTGCGCTAAAAAATCCAAAGCAATGGCATGTAGTTCATTGAAATGTTCAATAGTAAAGGGTAATTCGTTATACCGTATCAGCATAAAGTCGGATACGTGATTTTCAATAATGATTTTTTCTTGCGGACGAATATGTCCCCACAACGTGGTAAATATCAGTTTTACCCGATGATGAATAAATGAAGCATTGTTTACTAATAATACATTTTCTCTTATTGGTTTAGTTATATGCCTGGCATAAGGGGCTACATCGTTGTAGTAAAATTCATGATTGCCGGGTAGCCAATATACCTGTTCGTAATTTGATGATAGAATATCAAAAAAAGTATCATATTGTTGGATAAGATGAATGGGAACAATATCTCCGGCTAAAATTAAAATATCACCGATCACTGGTAGAGGATTGTTTAAAATCCAGTTCCAGTTTTCCGGAAACTCTAAATGCAAATCAGATGCGTATTGAATCTTCATGAGGAAATTGCGATGTTTTTTCGGTGAGCAAACATTTGCAATATAATCATAGCCCACAAGCGATTGTACAAATAGGTTTCACCTTTTTTAAAGCGAGTAATTAATACAATGACTGCATTTTCGTTAAGTAATCCGGTTTTTTTTAAGGAAGCAGTTCCTAACCATTCGTCCAATAAATAGCTTAGTGGACCTGCCAGCCAACGATCCAGCGGAATAGAAAATCCCCACTTGGGACGATTAAAATAATCAGCCGGAACGTATTGAAATAACAATTGTTTTAAAAGATATTTCTGTATTCCGTTTCGGTTTTTTAGAGATTCATGCAAATTAATGCTCCATTCAACCAAGCGATAATCCAGCAAAGGTTCACGGGCTTCTAATCCAAAGTTCATTGAAGCGCGATCCACTTTTACCAGCAAATCATCACGCAAGTAATAGTTCAGGTCAAAATAACTTTGATATTCTGCCCAACTCAATGTTCGTTGAGGGGTAGGTAATTCCATTTCCGGCAGTTGTGCGGGCAGATTACAAATTTGTATGGCTTGTTGTCGGTTAAATAAATATTGTTCTTGGGAAAAAATATGGTCAGCCAAATGTTTTTTATCATCCGAGGCAAATACCATGGATGCTCGTTTCATTCGATTATTCCCAAGGCGTAGAGATGCTGCAATCATTTTACGAAATGCAAAAGTTACAGGATGATTCATTCTACGTGCCCATTGATAAGCTCCGTACCCCATAAATTGCTCATCGCCACCATCGCCGGTGAGTACCATTTTTACTTGTTGGGATGCTAATTGAGAGACCATTAACGTAGGAATGGCTGAGCTGTCTGCAAAGGGTTCATCATATACATCAATAAGACGCTTTACCCACTGCATGGCTTCTTTCTCAGTAACAGTAAAAGCAGTATGGTTGGTACCTAAGAATGCTGCTATTTGTTGGGCATATTTTGATTCGTCATGTTTTGCAACATCAAATCCAATCGAAAAAGTATTGAGGTGTGAGGTTTGTTGGCTTGCTATTGCGGTAACTAAGCTACTGTCAATACCTCCGCTTAGAAAGGTACCAAATGGCACATCACTTACCATGCGGTATTTTACGGAGGATTCTACCAAGCTTTTTAGTTCACTAAGTGCGTCCTGTTCATTGGTGAAAGGTTCACCCAAAAATTTCTTTTGAAGTTCCCAATAAGGTTCAATCACTGTTTCTTTGGCATTCCAACGCATCCAGTATCCTGCCGGAAATTTTTTTACTTCTTGCCAAATGGTACGTGGCTGGGGAATATATCCCAAATGCAAAAATTCCGGGATGCTTTGCAGATTTAGAGAAAGCTTAATCTCTGTTTGTTCCAATGCTTTAATCTCAGAAGCGAAAGCAAAATATCCATGTTGTAGTAAGTAAAACAAAGGCTTTACTCCCAATCTGTCTCGAAAAATATACAGTTGTTTTTCATGCGTATCGTAGATAGCCATGGCAAACATGCCATTCAGCCGGTTGACAAAACTAGGACCCAGTTCTATGAACAACTGCAAAATAATTTCAGAATCTGAAGTAGTACGCGAATGGTAATAAGGAATATATTTTTGATGAAGTTCGCGGTAATTATATACTTCCCCGTTGTATACCATTACATACCTTCCGGTGCTATCGTAAATAGGTTGATTGGCGGCATCGCTAAGGTCAATAATACTCAATCGCCGGTGGCCTAAAGCGAGTCCTGTATCTTTATCTACATAAATTCCTTCAGCGTCTGGTCCTCGGTGTGCTAAAGCTAAATTCATTTTCCGGATAATTGCTTCCGGATTTTTTTTATTTGCACTCCAAAAACCTGCAATGCCGCACATAACATACTAATTTCCACATGGAAAATTAAACTTCTTGTGGTAATCAGTTTTATTTTGCTTTACTCATTTTCATGCAGGCTTCTACAGCTTTGTGCAGGTTAACTACGCCGCCGGTACTGCTTAAGGTTTTAAAATCAACCATTTGCTCTGTGCCTGGCTTAATCACCTGGGTTCCATGAAATTTTTGTACAGAACTAAGAATTGCTTTTTTAATATCAGCAGCTTTTAAATCGTGGAAATACGAAAATAATACTGCTGCTACTCCCGATACAACAGGTGCTGCAATGCTGGTACCTTGCTGAAATTCGTATTGCTGCTCCGGATAGGTAGAATAAATATCTACGCCTGGGGCAAATAAATCCAGGTTTTTTTGTCCATAATTAGAAAAGCTACCTACCATTTCAGGTGCAGGTTTCCAGTTTAAAGCGCCAATTTCCAACCAATTTTTGGCAGAACCTTTCTGTAATTTACGGGTAGGATAGAATTGCTCTTTATCTATATCTTCTGCTTCATTTCCTCCGGCATGTATCATCAATACCCCTTTCGATTCAGCATATCTAATGGCTTCATCTACTACGGCTTTGTCGTGAAAATATTTTTTTCCAAAACTCATGTTAATTACTTTAGCACCATTATCAGCCGCATAGCGGATTCCATTTGCCACATCTTTATCTCGTTCATCACCATTAGGCACCACCCGTAATACCATAATTTCCACATTGTCGGCAATACCGTCCATGCCTATTCCGTTACCACGCTTTGCGGCAATAATTCCGGCCACGTGTGTCCCATGGCTTGGATCGGGTCCTTTTACATCATTGTTGCCATAATATCTTTCGGAGGAGTTTTCATAATTATCTCCCACAATGGACCGGGGATCAAAATTTTCATTATACCCATAATTTAACGCATCGTTGTAATATTGCACTGCTCCTTCCAGCGATTTAATCAATTGATTAAAATCAGAAGAACCAGTTAGCATCATAATCATATTTAAAGTAAGAATTGAAGTTTGCAATTTTTCATCGCTACTTTTGATACTGGATAATGTTTCTGAGTTTATTTCTTTTACTCCATATTGCTCCTGTAGTATTTTTTCTGTGTTTCTAAAATCATCTATTAAATATTGAAGACTTTCTTTTTCTGTAGTATATTCCTGAATTTTTTTTTGTATTTCTGATTTTATTTTTTCGTAAAACTCAAATTCTTTTTTATCCTTTTTGTCAACATTGGCAGCCGTTTTACCATCATATTTCTTTTTCAAACGGACATAAATTCTGGTTATTTCGTATGTATCATGATTTACATGGCTACCATCTTTACCGCCTATGAAGTTCCATCCATGAATGTCATCAACATACCCATTACCGTCATCATCTTTACCATTACCGGGTATTTCTCCTTTGTTCACCCAGATCACATCTTTTAGGTCTTCATGCAAAATATCTACGCCGGAGTCAATGACGGCTACCACAACTTTTTTGGGAGTTTTGCCAGATAGCAATTGATAGGCTTTCTCAGCACTTATTCCAGGAGTACCGTCTTTTTGATAGTCGCTTAACATCCAGCTTTTTGAAGCAGTTTGTCCAAACAAGGTGAATTGCAGGGCCAACAAAATACTTAGCATGCCTGCTTTCTGCATGAATTTTCTCATAATGATAAATTTCTAAATAGTAAACAATGATAGTAAAATTAACCTGCTGTACCAAGTTTAAGTATTTACTTAACATCATTTAGCGGTTTAAGTTTTTAAGAATATTGAATAACATAATTAAAAAATCAAAAGACCCATGCTGATAACCTATGCTTATTCTACGATGTATCCGATTAAAAATCATGTATTTTTGAGGAGAATCAATTAGAAGTTGAATCCTTTAAAAAAGCTGGCAGGGCAAACAGCCATTTACGGCGTAGGAACTATCTTGGGCCGTATTCTCAATTATTTGCTTACGCCACTTTATACTCGCATATTTTCAGCCGAAGTATATGCTGTATTTAATGAGGGGTATGCGTATGTTGCCATTTTACTGGTGATTTTAACCTATGGAATGGAAACAGCTTTATTCAATTTTTGTGAAAAGACTTCGGATAAAAAGAAAGTCTTTTCTACAGGTATGATATCCCTCACATTTACTACCGGAACGTTTTGGTTGTTTGTATTTTCTTTTTCAAGGCTATTCTCTGAATTAATGCGATATCCGGGGCACCAAGAGTATGTAATTTGGCTGGGGTTAATTGTGGGATTGGATGCACTTACGGCATTACCCATGGCTTGGCTTCGCCAGCAAAACCGGGCTGCTAAATTTTCATTTATTACACTTTCTAACATTGCAATCAATATTGGATTAAACATTTTCTTTTTAGTGTATTGCCGCAATCATTACCTGAAGTACTTAGACGAGTCAAACATGTTAGTTAAATGGGTTTACAATCATGATATTGGGGTTGGGTATGTGTTTATTTCTAATTTAATTGCCAGTGGAGCTAGGTTTTTATTTTGCCTTCCCATTGTTTTAAAAAATACGGCCGGTTTTGATAAAGAACTTTTAGGTAAAATGCTACGGTATTCCTGGCCTTTAGTAATAGCTGGCTTGGGGTTTATTATTAACGAGCGGATGGATATTTTGATGCTGAAGTATTTGCTTCCTTACGATGATTTAGAAAACAAAAAATTGGTCGGTATTTATAGTGCCTGTTACAAAATTGCCATATTGATGTCGATATTTATTCAGGCGTTTCGTTTTGCGGCAGAACCCTACTTCTTTCAGCAAAATAAGCTGGCCGATGCCCGAAAGAACTATGCCCGTGTGATGAATTATTTTGTGGTTTTTAGTTGTTTTATATATCTGTTTGTATTGCTTTACTTGGATATTTTTAAGCATTTTCTTCAAAATGAAGAATACTGGAATGGGCTTAAAATTGTGCCAATCATCATGATGGCAAATATTTTTTTAGGAATTTACATGAATCTTTCCATGTGGTACAAACTTTCAGGTCAAACATTGTTTGGTGCCTGGTTTTCGGTGTTGGGAGCAGTAATTACTCTGGGATTCAATTTTTATTTCATTCCACGATGGGGATACATGGCCTCGGCCTGGGCTACCCTCTTGGCTTATTTTACCATGATGACGGTAAGTTATTTATTTGGCCAAAGGTATTATCCCATTCCCTACAATGTGCGAAAAATTACCTTATACATTTTGGTTTCGTTAACAATGTATGGAATTAGCAGTCGCATCCCATTCGATAATAAAGGCTTGGTTTTTATAATTAATACATTGCTGTTTATTCCTTTTTTCTACACAGTATATATCTTTGAAAAGCCTATTCGTGATTTTATACATCAACAATTAAAAAAATATGGCATTGGAGGTTAAGATTATCAATCGTTCGCAGCATCCGCTTCCTCGCTATGAAACTGCCGGTGCAGCTGGGCTTGATCTTCGGGCAAACCTTACCTCTGATATTATTTTGTTACCGTTAGAGAGAGCATTAGTACCTACGGGATTATTTATTGAATTGCCATTGGGATATGAAGCACAGGTGCGTCCAAGAAGTGGACTTGCATTGAAAAAAGGAATAACCGTACTAAATGCGCCGGGTACCATTGATGCCGATTATCGGGGCGAAATTGGGGTAATTTTAGTCAATCTATCAAATGAAGCATTCACAATTTCGAATGGCGAACGCATAGCACAACTGGTAATAGCTCGGCACGAACAAGCCCAATGGTTCGAGGTAGAAGTGTTAAGTGAAACAATTCGTGGAGATGGAGGCTTTGGAAGCACCGGCAAATAATTATTCATCATGAATTTAGATAGCATTCTTCAAAATTTTTCCGATCCGGCTATACTCTTTTTCTTTTTAGGAGTACTTGCAGTATTATTACGAAGCGACTTAGAAATTCCACAACCGCTTCCTAAGCTTTTTTCCTTGTACTTACTGATGGTTATTGGGTTGCGAGGAGGCTTTGAGTTACAACATTCAGGATTAAATCTACACATCGTATTGGTATTATTGGCAGCTATGGGCATGGCAGTTGTTGTTCCACTGGTTGCATTTATTATTTTAAAACGAAAACTTAGTGCTGCCAATGCCGCAGCTATTGCTGCAACTTATGGTTCCATCAGTGCGGTAACTTTTATTACCGCTATTTCATTTCTTGACCGGTTACAGGTTGATCATAGTGGATATATGGTAGCTGCAATGGCCCTCATGGAATCACCGGCCATTGTGGTGGGAGTAATTTTAGCAAGAAAAAATGCTGCTCGGCAAGGTGCCGTGAATATTAAGCATTTACTCAAAGAAGCCTTTTTGAATGGTTCTGTATTCTTAATTTTAGGTAGCATGTTTATCGGTATATTTTCAGGCGATGCCAGTGAAAGTGCTTTGCAACCTTTTATGAAAGATATATTCAAAGGAATGCTTGCCTTTTTTTTATTAGACATGGGATTAGTAGCAGCCAAGCGACTGGGGATCATACGGCGGTATGGGGTATTCATCATAGGCTTTGCCATCTTCATGCCATTAGCTGCCGGGTTAACTGGTATGGGAATAAGTTTGTTGCTGGGATTATCTGCCGGTGATTCCTTGTTGTTTACCGTATTATGTGGAAGTGCATCTTACATAGCCGTTCCTGCAGCCATGCGATTAGCTGTACCGGATGCAAATCCCAGCTTGTATGTTCCAATGGCGCTTGCCATAACTTTCCCTTTCAATATTTCTATAGGTATTCCTTTATACTATTATCTAATAACTTTTTTTATGGTTTAATTCTATGGAACTGATTAAACGTTTGGAACTAATAATTCCTACCCTCTCTGTAAAACTATTGGTTGAAAAAATAGAATCACTAGGAGTAAATAATTATTCCATTATTCAAAATGTTACGGGTAAATCTGATGGTAACAATAAAGAAGGTGATATGCCCGTAGATATTTTGGTGAGCAGTATGGTAATAGTTTATATTGAACCGGATAGACTGAATGTTCTTATGGATGAGATAAGAACATTTCTAAATATTTATTCTGGTAATTGTATCATATGTGATGCCTTGCTGATAAAAAAATCTACATCTACTTCGTAAGATTATGATATTAAAAAAGCTCCGTTTTCGGAGCTTTTTTAAATTATTTTGAAATTAATTTACATCAAATAAATACCGTCTATCTTGAATTTTGTATTTCTGTTTTACTGCTTCCAACGCATCACTGGCAGCACGTGAACTCATTTGAGACATAAGTTGCATTTTATTATAAGAATAATCAGAAATAGCAGGCGCCGGATTTATAGCATCTGTAACAAATACATATACGGCATTGTTGCCTTCTAATGGCTTGCTTAATTGCCCGGGGGGGCTGCCAAATACAGCACCGATTAATTCCTGTTCAACACCAGCACCTGGAATGTAGAAGGCATTAAACGTAATATCAGAGGCTGGTATTACCTGAAGTTTCATAGCAGATGCCAAAGCATCAATATTATTATTGGCTCCACTTAAAGCAGTATTGAACTCCTGAATAAATTGTTCTGCTTTTTTATGACGACGTGCATATCCTTCTACCTCTTTCTTTACATCTTCCAGCTTTGGAATTCCATCCGTACGAATAGATGTAAGTATGGCTACAATATAATTATTACCACTTGGGAAAACTTCTGAAATATCTCCTCGTTTTGCAGTCAACGCCCATTTAATCACGTCGCGGGTATTATCCATTCCCATAAGGTTACGCGTACTTTCTGTAATAAAGCTTTCCTCACGGGCCATTAGATTCTTTTCTTTTACTGCTTTTTCAAAATATTCATCCGGATTAAAACCTTTTTGTTTTTTATCTACAAAAGCTAATTCTGAAGCTTTGTTATATGCGTCTTGCAATGTTTCATCACTAGGCTTAATTAATTTTGATACCATTCCCACCAATACTTTTTTAGTAGGCTTGGTCTGTGCCTGTACAAGTACGATGTGAAATCCAAATTCAGTATCTACTTTAATTAACTGTCCCGGCTTGGCATTGAATACAGAATCGTTGAAATTTTTAACCATCATGCCTTCGGTAAACCATCCCAAATTTCCTGTATCGTTTTTGTTACTGTTATCTGCTGAATATTGTGCAGCAATGGCAGCAAAATCTCCCCCGTTTTTCAAAACGGTAAAGAGGCTGTCTCTGCGAGCACGAAATACTTCCACTTCTTGCTGGGTTTGTGGCTGTAATAAAATGTGACGGGCTTTAGAAGAATCAGATGAAAACTTTTCACCCATTTTTTTTGCAATCACAAAATAACCATTTTCTATAATTGGATCTGTGGTTGTTCCTATGGGTGCATTAAATAAGGCTGAGTCAAGGTATTGGTTAAGTGTTTTTGATTTATAGTAAGTTGGGTCAACATTTTGTTCTGAATTTAAACGTACAAAGCTGGTATCGTCGGTACTGCTGGCAAATTCATTTTTTAATTCAATCATAGCATTACGCAGTGTAGCTGTATCTTTTGATGTGGGTATGCCTGCAAATACCACATATTTAATAGCACGTGAACGTTTTTGGCGGAATTTATATTTAAATTCATTAAAATATTTTCGAAGCTCATCGTCACTTAAAGTAATCGCTGAATCAGGAATCAAGGAATAAGATTTTGCTACAAAACGAATATTCGCTCTGTCGTTCATGGCTTTATAGTTTGATTCAGCTTCTTTCGTTGTTACATAAATACTTTTGTTAATTAAAGTACTGTATTTGTTTTGTAAACGATCTAAGCGAATGCTACGTTGCAAGTAAGCCCAATAAGCACGGGCAGCCCTCCATTGTTCTAAATTTTCTTCGGGTATAACGCTTTCATCTTCAAATTGAGCCGCATAATTGGCTACATCTTGTGGATTAAATTGGCCGGTTTGCTGATTGGTGAATTGGCTAACAATTAAAGAATGAATGGTTCTTCCTACCAGCATATCATTCATTTCTGCCGGTGTGATACTAAGTCCTATTTTTTCATATTCTTTAAAAAATACTCGTTCATTGATGATATCATTCCACACTTCGTCCCCTAATTGTTGGCGCTGCATATCATTCATTTCTACCTGCGGATTAAGCGTACGAAGCAGATTTTCTTTATCTGCTAAACGAACCTGGTATTCAGCAATGTTTACATTCTTTCCACCAATTATTGCTACATTATTGTCTGGTCCTTGATTGAATATTCTGTCAAATACATTCGATCCTAATATGAATGCCAGCATCGAAACACCAATTACAACCAGCAATAAAGTTCCTCTTTTTCTAATACTGCCTATTACAGCCATGTTACTTGGATTTTAGGAATTTTCTAAATTTAAGGGCACGAATATACGATAAAATTCAAATTTTGAGGTTTTACTTCACCCAGAATCATGATTTTATTAGATGAACGGTTACTTCTTCAATCCGATGGGCACTTACCCGGTTTATTACAAACCTAAAGCCTTCAATTTCAATTACTTGGTTTTCCTCTGGGATGTCTTTTTCGTGAAAAAGAATCAATCCGGCCAGGGTTGTGTAATCTTCCCGTTCCGGTAGGTTTAGATGATAGGTTTCATTCAGGTAATCAATTTCAAGTCGGCCTGAAAAAACAAATTCCCGGTCTGAAATCTTTTTTTCGGTGCGTTCTTCAACGTCGTGCTCGTCTTCAATCTCACCAAATATCTCTTCAATAATATCTTCGGTAGTTAGAATGCCGGAAGTTCCTCCATATTCATCCACTACCACGGCCATACTTCGATGCTGCTGGATAAACTGGGTGAGAATATCTTTAATCAGCATAGTTTCAGGCACAAACATTACAGACATCATAACAGATTGTATGTTTAGTGGTTTTTTAAACATTTCTGATAAATGCACAAAACCTATGATATCATCAATGGTTTCGCGATATACCATGATCTTTGATAGACCACTTTCTATAAATAGCTTATGTAATTCATCTATTGACTCATGAACTTCTATGGCAACGATTTCGTTTCTTGGTACCATACATTCCTT
>CALEWF010000235.1 GCA_937925455.1 uncultured Flavobacteriales bacterium
GAGAAGAATTTTTTTCAAGCACCCAGCCCTATGGGTTTGATTTTTATGGAGCACATCTTTTTCTAAAAGATATCGGACCATTTAAAAAAATTGCTTTCGGCGATTATAATTTACAATTCGGACAAGGGCTAACACTTTGGACCGGCTTTGGTTACCGGCGAACAGCACTAGCTATGAATATCAAGCGTTTCCCGTTGGGCGTACGGCCATATACGGCAACGAATCAGGCTTTTTTTAACCGCGGGGTCGCAGCCGAAGTAAAGTTAGGACCAGTGAGTGTAACCGGATTTGTATCCTACAAGCCGCTAAGTGCAACTATTACAGCTGTTGACAGCTTGAGCGGTGAGCCCCTTCAATTTTCATCTTTTTATGAGTCGGGCTTGCATCGTACCTTGAGTGAATTAGATAAAAAAAATCGAATAGATGAATTACTCACCGGCGGAAATGTATCGTTTAGAGCCAAAAGATGGAATGTAGCGATTACAGGGGTTTATACCCAATATTCTGCGGAATTAGTGTTAAAAAACCAGTTGTATAATTTATACCGTTTTCAGGGAGATCGGTTATTTAATATCGGATTGGATTATAATTGGTTGATTGGAAAATTTTACCTCTTTGGCGAATTAGCCTTTGATAAAAACGGAGCGCATGCTTTATTACAAGGGGTACAGGCCAACTTATCCGGAAATTTCGGTTTGTCATTGCTCATTCGTGATTATTCTAAAAAATATCAAAACATGAATTCCAATGCGTTTGGTGAACGCAGTGAAGCACAAAATGAACGCGGCGTGTATCTTGGATTTACTGCCAACCCAATACAAAAATTGAATTTCATGGGATATGCAGATGTATTCCAATTTCCCTGGTTACGATATAATGTAGATGCCCCATCTACCGGCTATGAATTTTTACTACAAGCTACCTATGTTCCCAATCGCCGCACAGAAACATATTTACGAATCAGACGCCGCAATACGCAACAAAATTCAACCATTCAGAATGAGTTTACCGATCCAATTATTGATATTGTGAAGACAAATTATCGGTTTAATTTTACGTTTGAAGTAAGTAAACAACTCAAACTTAAAAACCGCATCGAATTAGTTACTATTGAACAGCCCGATAAGCCGTTTCGCTGGGGATACTTAATCTATCAGGATGTTATCTATAAACCGGCTATTATCCCGCTGGATATTTCAGCGCGTTTTGCAATTTTCAACACCGATGATTATGATACTCGTCTCTATGCCTACGAAAATGATGTGTTATACAGTTTTTCCATACCCGCCTATTTTTATCAGGGCATGCGGTTTTATATGCAGACAAAGTACGAAATAGTAAAAGGCTTGAGCGTTTGGTTTCGCATAGCGCAATCTTATTTTCTCAATCGTCAAACCATTGGCAGCGGACTGGATGAAATAGAGGGAAATACCCGTACGGAAATAAAAGCACAAATTCGTTATCGTTTTGGAATTTACCCAAAGACAAAAACAGTAAGCAAAACGTTGCAAGATTTGTAATAGAAAGTGTTTAGATAAGGACTATTATTAATTACCTCAAATTCTTATTCGATATTTTTATAATCAGGCTGCTTTATGCGGCTGTCCGTTGCAAGTCCTCGGGGCTCAGCCACACAGGGCATCGGGGTAGCGGTGTCTTCGTGCCCTCAGCCCCGCTACCCCGTGCCCTGTGGGCTTCGCCCCTGCGGGCTTTCCTCTTCCATCCGCAGCAGACGGGGCAGCGGGTGAATCCGCCCCTACGAGCCGGAGAAACACGCGGCAGCCCAATAAAATCAAACATGTGTTTTTAAAAAGTATAAAAAGAGAGGTTTAAAATTATGGTATCAAATAATACTGATTGGAAAATCAGGATTAAAATGTAATTTTATTCAAAATTTTTTCCTTGATAAATATCGCCATAGACGGTTATTCTTCGTGTGGGAAGAGCACTTTGGCAAAAGCCTTGGCTCGTACGTTGGGATATATTTATATTGACACAGGCGCCATGTACCGTGCAGTAGCTTTGTATGCGTTAGACCATGGTTTTATTCATCCGGATGGAACCATTGATCAGGAAGGGTTGATTAACGCTCTTCCATCCTTGCATATAGATTTTAAATACAGCAATGATACCGGACGTTCCGATGTTTTTCTTAACGGAGTATCTGTTGAGTCGCGAATCCGAAACATGCAAATAGCAGAATTAGCCAGTCGCATCAGCCAGATTCGCGCTGTTAGAAATAAACTTCAACAACTACAGCGGGGCATTGCCCATAAAAAAGGCGTTGTGATGGATGGCAGGGATATAGGGACGGTGATTATGCCTGATGCAGAATTAAAAATCTTTATGACGGCCGACCCTGAAATTCGTGCATTACGCCGATATGAAGAATTAAAAGCAGCCGGAAAAGAAACATCGTTAGAGGAAGTACGAAATAACCAAGTAAAACGCGATTATGAAGATACACATCGGGCAGAAGACCCTCTTCGTAAAGCCTCCGATGCCTTGGTGCTTGATAATTCAGCGTTATCTCCCGATGAACAATTGAAACTCGCTTTAGATTGGGTAAAAAAAAAATCAAAACAAGTGGCTGAAGTTTAGGTTAGTGAATGTTTTTAATGACCATTCGTGTTTGTTATATGCTGATTTGTTTTTAAAAAATATATGTTTTAATGTTATGATAAATCAAAAAAATAGAAACTTAAATGATGAAGCAACTGTAACGTGGCGATTATATCAAAATTACATATAGTTTCATTCGATATTCCCTTCCCAGCTGATTATGGCGGAGTAATGGATGTGTATCATAAAATACGCCATTTGCATGCATTGGGTGTGAAAATTCATTTGCATTGTTTTCAGTATCATCGAAAGCCTGCTGAAGAGTTGAATGCGATATGTGAAACAGTGAGTTATTATCCCCGTGAACGCTCAGTAAAATATCTTTTCAGTAATGAGCCTTTTATCGTTGCTACCCGTAAAAATAAAGCACTGCTGAATACACTTATTCATGATGATGCACCTGTTTTGTTTGAAGGAATTCATACATGTGGATTTATTACCCATGAATTATTACGTGGTAGGCAGTGTGTAGTTCGTACACACAATGTGGAACATGAATATTATAAACATTTAGCCGAAGCAGAGTCAAATCTGTTTTCTAAATGGTATCTGCGTAGAGAAGCATCTAAACTCAAACGTTACGAGTCGGTTCTTCAACAAGCGTACACGCTGGCTGCCATTTCACCCCAAGATACTTTATACTATCAATCTATCAATCCACGTACGTTTTTTATTCCACCATTCCACCCAGAGGATGTTGTGGAAGTTCAAACAGGCCTTGGTAACTATGCACTGTATCATGGTAATTTACAAATTGCAGAAAATCATTTGGCAGCCATGTACTTGCTCAAACATGTATTTAGCAAAATAAACTATCCCTTAATTATTGCGGGAAAAAATCCACGGCCTGAATTATTAAGAATGGCAGTTTCTATGCCTCATGTAAAACTCATTTCATCTGTAAATAATGATGAAATGAAAAAAATAATTCGTGAAGCGCAAATTCATGTATTGCCTACCTTTCAGGCAACAGGCATAAAACTTAAGTTATTACATGCATTATACACCGGTCGGCATTGCTTGGTTAATCCAAAAATGGTAGCAGGAACCGGTCTGGAATCGCTTTGCCATCAGGCAGAAACAGCCGATGAATGGATAGCATGGATTGAAAAATTAAGCCAACGAACATTTAGTGAAATAGAATTAGAGAAAAGAAAAACGTTATTAGAAGATGATTATTCAAACCGAAAAGCGGCCATCCGTCTTATGCAGTTGTTTGAGAAAGGTCAATAATGGTGCCGTTCTCACAACGTAAAGTACGTTGAGGAAAGGTGTCAAGAATATACTTATCATGAGTAGCCATCAAAATGGTAGTTCCGTGTTGATTGATATGACGCAACAACTGCATGATTTCTATGGAACTTTCCGGGTCTAAGTTGCCGGTGGGTTCATCTGCCAGAATAAGTTCCGGATGATTAAGCAATGCCCGGGCTATTACTACCCGTTGCTGTTCGCCTCCTGATAATTCATGTGGAAATTTAAAACCTTTGGTTTTTAAATCAACCATGGACAACACCTCGTCCATTCGGGCTTCCATTTCATGTTTATTTTTCCAGCCCGTAGCTTTTAATACAAAAAGTAGATTGTCAGAAATACTACGGTCAGTTAATAACTGAAAATCCTGGAACACAATACCAAGCTTTCTACGTAAATACGGTATTTCTTTGGGTTTAATGGCGTCTAAGTCCATGCCAACAATTTCTGCCTGGCCTTCGGCTAAAGGCAATTCAGCATACATGGTTTTCAACAGGCTGCTTTTTCCGCTACCGGTTCGCCCTACCAGATATACAAATTCCCCAGCATGTACTTCAAAACTCACATTGCGAAGCACTAAGTTTTTGTTTTGTAAAACAGAAACCTGATGAAACCGAATCACCGGATTGTGTTGCGTCATGTTACAAAATTCAGGATTGCTTTCAGCAAATTGGATGAATGATGAAATAATTATTAAGACGTTTACGTTAATAATTCGCATAATAACCAGATAGACTATCAACCACCTCCCTGTAATTTTGACCAGAATAGAAACATCTATACGCTAAAATTTAATTGTGATGCCCAAAACGAGTAAATGGGTTTTTGAAGTTGTTTTCCGAATTTTATTTGTGTTCGCGCCTGCTTTGCTATACGCTCAGCGGACACAATATTACATTGATTCAGAGCGAAGCTTTAAAGAAGGAATTGATTTGTTTCAAAAACAAAAATATGGAGCGGCGCAGCTTCGTTTTGAAGAGTTTTTGAAGAGCGAACATCCAAAGACAGATTATGCCTTGAGTAGTGCTAATTATTATTATGCAGCTTCTGCCGTAGAACTTTTTCATGATAATGCAGAATATCTCATGCTGTCATTCATCCATCAGTTTCCGCATAGTAATAAAGTGGTGCAGGCATATTTTCAATTAGGTAAATTATATTTCAGGAAAAAAGAATATCCTCAGGCCATTGCTTATTTTCTTAAAACCGATGTATATCAATTGAACCGCGACCAAGTATTTGAATATTATTATAAAATAGGCTATAGCCGATTCATAACAGAGGATCACGAAAAGGCTTTAAAAGATTTTGCTGAAATTAAAGATAAGAAGAATCCGTATCAAGTTCCTGCTACATATTACTTTGCCCATATCTCGTATCTCAATAAAAACTACGAAGTGGCGTTGCAGCATTTTTTACGAATACAGCAAGAAAAAGCATTTTCCCGTATTATTCCTTTTTATGTGGCTCAGATTTATTTTGTGCAGGGGAAATATAAAGAGGCTGTAACGTATGCCGAGCCTATTGCCGATACCTTAAAAGGGAAAAATCTACCCATTGTTCGTCGTTTACTGGCTGAATCATATTTTGAGTTGAAGGACGATGCCGGAGCAGTACGAAATTATGAAGCTTACATGGCTACCGGCGCTACGCTTGACCGTTCGGGAAATTATCGCCTAGGGATATCGTATTATCGGTTGAATCGTTTTGAAGACGCTGCATTGTATTTAAAAAATACAACCAGCGAAGATGATTTGATGACTCAAACCGCCTATTATTACATGGCCGATTGCTTTTTAAAAGCAGGCCAAAAACGCATTGCCCTGGATATACTAAAGTTGGCAGCCGGCATGAATCATGATAAACGAATAGCTCGTGAAGCGTTATTTAATTTTGCCAAATTATCGTATGAATTAGGTTATAACCCATACAACGAAGCCATTGATGCGATTCAGCAATACATTGAAAAATATCCCGATGCAAAAAATATTGAGGAAGCTTATGAGTTGATGGTGAATATTTATCTGAATACACAAAACTATAAAGATGCTTTGGCTTCTCTTCAAAAGATTAAAAATAAAAATACCCGTTTGAAAATTGCTGAGCAACGGATCTATTATTTCAGAGGAATAGAGCTGTTTAATAACCTTGAATATACTGAAGCTATTCGTCATTTTGAGGAAGCCATTTCCAGAAACTTTGATACAAGGATTACAGCCGAAAGTAAATTCTGGAAAGCAGAAGCTCACTATCGCTTAAAAGATTATAAGGGAGCACAGCGTATGTATGAAGATTTTCTTACTTCGCCTTCGGCGAAATCAGTGTCTTATTACAACGATGCTTATTACAATTTGGGATATTCGTTACTTAAAATGAAACTGTATCAAGAATCAGCCACCGAATTTAGAAATTTTGTAACAGCTTCCGGAGTAACTGACTTACTTAAACGACACGACGCATACTTACGCCTTGGCGATTGTTATTTTATGTTACGTAACTATGGCAAAGCCATTGAATTTTATGATCAGGCTATCGAAATTAAGCAGTATAAAAATGATTATGCCTTGTATCAAAAATCATTGATGCAGGGATTGATGGGAAATCATGAAGGAAAAGCAGCTACGTTGAAACGTACTTTGAATGAATATCCACAGTCTGCCTTTCGGGAAGAAATGTTGTATGAATTGGGGTTAGCTAACATTCGGTTGGGCAAAACCAATGAGGCTGTGAAGAACTTTGAAGATATTGTAAACAGCGGTTCATCCAGCGCTTATCTAAGTAGTGCGTATCTGCAACTGGGATTAATTTATTTCAATGCCGATAATGACCGTGAAGCCTTGGGATGGTATAAACGTGTAGTAGATGAATTCCCCAATTCTCAACATGCAGCCAAAGCATTGAAATATATTCGTACGATTTATGTGGATATGGGAGATATTGATGCATATACAAAGTATGTGCAAGGGTTAAGTAATGTAGAAATTTCTATGAATTCATTAGATTCTGCCAGCTATGAGGCAGGAGCTAATGCAGTAGAGGCCGGAAACTGTACCAAAGCCATTGATGCATTTGATAAGTACATTCAAAATTTTCCAAAAGGAGTTTATTTGTTAGATGCCAATCATTACAAAGCGGAATGCCATTATGCACAAAAAGAATATACTCAGGCATTGCCTCATTACCAATTCATTTATCGCCAGAGAAAAAATATGTACACAGAAAATGCACTCAATCGGGCGGCATTTATTCTTGAACAAAAGGCTGATTCTTTTGGACTTATAGAAGTATATGCATTGATGGAGGAAAGTGCAGAATCGCCGGATGTGTTGAAGAGGGCAAGAATTGGATTGATGAGAAATTATTACAAAACGGATAATTGCGAAAAAACAATTGAATATGCGAAGATGGTTTTAACCTATGAAAAGCTGAATGAATATGCAGAAGAAGAGGCGCATTATTTTCAGGCAGTTTGTTATTTAAAACTAAATTTATTAGAAGAGGCATTGGCTGAATATAAAAAAGTTTACTCACAAATTGCCTCTGAATATGATATTGAAGCTGGGTATAGAATTGGTGAAATATTATATCGCCAACAAAAATACAAAGATGCGGAAAAACATTTGAGGGTTGCTATTAAAACCATGGGAGCAGATAAGCATCGGTTGGCCTTAAGCTTTATTTTGCTATCTGATATTTACGTAGCAATGGATGATTTGCCACAAGCAAAGAGTATGTTAAATACTGTAATAAATCGTCATGATGGACAAGACCTTATTAAAGTAGCAAAAGAAAAATTGGATGCAATTCTTGCTAAAGAACGCCAACAAAATCAACCCAGGTTTAAACAGCAAATGGAAACCAATGACCCCAATGAATAATAGAATAAACATATTGCATGCCATGAAGTATTCTGGTAAGCTAATGTTAGCCCTGATTTTTTTAATTATAATTCAGGCATCAGTTACTGCACAGAATACTCAATTAGCCGAAGATATCAATGTATATACGGGTTTTGAGCCTCGTTTGGCTGAGGTGGAGAAGCTGTCGTTTCAACCGGCTATACAAGATACATTCCGTGTAGTTACCAACTTAGAATACCCTATACAATCTACTACAGTTGAAACCCAATATCAGCCCGATACCATTTCTGCACTTCGCATGAAAACCGAACCATTAAGCAAGCTTCATCGCTTGTATATTAAAGCCGGATTGGGTAATTATCTTACCCCCTATGCGGATATCAATTTCATGAGTTTGCGCAATCGGAAAAATAGTTATGCATTGCGTTTTAAACATTTATCTTCACAGGGAAATATAAGTTACCGCGGAAATCCTGCTATAAGCGATAACGAGGCGTATGGTTGGTATTCGCATATGTTTCGTTCCCAAACCCTCGACTTAAATGCATCCTATCATCGCAATGTGGTTCGATATTATAATTACAATCCTGTTTTGGATACCTTGGTGAGTGAAGATACCGCCAGGCAGCGTTATTCTAGAGTAAATTTTGATGCTTCATTATACAGTACACATCGTACAGATTCCATTAAGTTTAATCATAAAATTGATTTGAATTTTTATCACATGACAGATCGTTGGGGAACTATGGAAAATAGTGTAGCGGTAAGTGCTGACCTGAATAAATTTACCGATTTGTTTGCTCGTGAATTTTTCGGAGGCAAAATGCGTTTTCAATACATTCAGTATCAAAACGACTCAGTACCATCAAATCATGGATTTATTGGAAACATAGCCCCTTACATGCGTTTTGGTGGTAAATGGTGGAATTTACATTTGGGTATTGACCTTGCTTTAGGAGCTGATGATTCAACCCGGTTTAATGTGTATCCGGATGTGCAATTGCGATTTAATATCTTTCGGAATTTCATCATTGCATACGGAAGTTTTACCGGGCAATATCGCAGAAACAGTTTTCTTAACTTATCACTTCAAAATCCATTTATCTTGCCAACGGTACGCTTAAATAATATGAATGAGTTTTTGCGTATGACCGGAGGTGTGAAAGGTTCGTTTACTTCCAATCTTTCATACAATGCCGGAGTGCATTATTCCATCATTGGGAATTATGCGTACTTTGTGAATGATACGGTTTCGTTTCATCAGCGTGGTTTTCAGGCTGTTTATGATCAAACCAATTTGTTTCAGGTGTTTGGAGAACTATCATACAACATGAGTGAAAAATTCTGGTTGGCAGCCAAAGCCAATTATTACCTTTACAACACAGCCAATCTCGATGTGGCCTGGCATCGCCCATCGTTAGATATTACACTTACCGGGTATTATAATTTACGCGATAAAATTATTCTGCGCACAGATTTTTACTTTATTGGTTCTCAAAAAGCACAAGCATTTGTGTATGATCCAGCCAACCCGATGATAAAAGAACGGTATGTGTATGAGATTCCGGTGTTGGTTGATTTCAATATCGGTGCAGAATATAGGCTTACAAAAATGCTTTCATTTTGGGTAAACTTTAATAATGTTGCTGCGTGGAGGTATCAGCGATGGTACGGATATCCAACTCAACAATTTAACGTAATTGGAGGGTTGACTTTTGGAATTTAACTGCCTTAATTTTTTTTAAGACA
Source organism: uncultured Flavobacteriales bacterium (assembly GCA_937925455.1). Classification (GTDB taxonomy): domain Bacteria; phylum Bacteroidota; class Bacteroidia; order CAIKAF01; family CAIKAF01; genus BA4. The sequence continues at coordinate 9,486 of CALEWF010000235.1, forward strand.
AACGTTATCCTTTGTCCCATGAATTCAAGGTACTTTTGAACTGAAAACAATATTATTCACTCTTACTATCTATGAAGCGGTTGGGATTGATTGTAACATTAGCAATGATTTTTATTACCGGATTTTCCGGATGTGTTTCAAAGAAAAAATATTTAATAAAAGAATCAGAGCTTGCAGCCAGTTTATCTCGGGAAGAAAAATTGAATAATGAATTGAATTTGGCCTATCAGCGAATTGCTGAACTCGAATCCATTCAGGTAGGTCTTACCGAAGACATTGAAAGGCTGAAGCAAAATATGGGCGAAGAACTTCGAAAGAAAGAAGCTGAGCTTAACGCCAAAGAAGCGAAGCTTAAAGAATTGCAGGAAGTAATAGCAGCGTTGAACGGAAAAGTAGAAAAACTTAGAAATACCATTACTGCTGCAATGGAGAGCTTTAAATCAGAAGATATTTCGGTGATGATTAAAGACGGGAAGGTATATGTTTCCATGTCAGAAAAGTTGTTGTTTAAATCGGGGAGTTACAGAGTAGATCCATTAGGGATTGATGCGTTGGGTAAATTAGCCATCGTACTGAATAATAACCCGGAAATTGAAATCACTGTAGAAGGCCATACGGATAATGTAGGTACCGATCCATCCAATTGGGATTTGAGTGTGATGCGGGCTACTTCCATCATTCGGATTTTAACAGATAAAAAAGTAGATCCTAAACGAATAACAGCTTCCGGACGAGGCCCATTTTTACCGGTAGCTTCTAATGATACGGAAGAGGGAAGGGCTAAAAACAGAAGGACTGAAATTGTTTTATCACCCAATCTTCGGGAGTTTTTTGATATTCTAAACGGCACTAAATGAGAAAATTCCCCGAATTGAACATCCCGGCATATCCTTTCAGGATTCGTCAATCGGGTTCCCTTCGCGTAATTTGGGATGAATTTAGAAAAAAATATGTGGCGTTAACCCCAGAAGAATGGGTAAGGCAGCATATTTTAATGTATTTGGTGAATGAACTGCAATATCCATCTGGTAGAATGGCCGTTGAAATGGCTTTGCAGGTACATGGCACTATGTTGCGTTGTGATGCCTTAGTGTATGATGCACAACTAAAACCCTTGATGCTTATTGAGTGCAAAGCCCCTGATATTGTAATCACCAATGATACCTTGTTGCAGATAGCCCGATATAACCAAACCGCCGGTGTAAATTACCTGCTTGTTACCAATGGTATAAAACATTATTGTTTTCAGCGCAAATCAGACCAATCAGGTTTTGTATCTTTACAACAAATTCCTTTATACAAGGAACTTCAATCATAAATTGTTGTGAAAGTAGCATTGATACATTACCGGCTGATTCATTTCGGCGGTTTGGAAACCCGGCTGAAAAACTACATTCAATTTTTTCATGAACGAGGAGATAAGGTTCAGGTAATCTGTGCAAAATACAATCCGGAGGTGAAATTGCCTGAGGGTACGAAGGTAGAAGTAATTGGCGCAGGCTTACTTCCTAAGCCTTTTCGTCAGGGGCGTTTCGATGCCCGGTTAGGCAGGTTCATGCAAAAACATACGTTTGATTTTAGTCTTTCATTAGGACGAACCAGCCATCAACAATATGTTCTTTGTCCCGGAAATCATTTGGGATACTTACAAAAAATTGGAAAAAAGCCTACCTCTATCAGCGATTTTGAACAGATTCGTATGGACCGCAGAGGGTTTCATCATTCCCAACTCATTTTTGCGGCTTCACAGATGATTAAAAAAGAAGTTATTGATCTATACAATGTTCAACCTGAAAAAGTAAAAGTATTATATCCTCCCCTCAATACATTAAAATTCTATCCTCCGGTGGGAAATGAACGTTTGATAATTCGCCAAGAGTTAGGTTGGCCAGACGATCAGCAGTATTTTTTATTTGCTTCTACCGGGCATTCTCGAAAAGGCTTGCCATTGTTGCTATCACTATTCGAAAAATTGAAAGATCAGAAAAAACATTTGCTAATTATTGGTTCTCCGGAAGTAAAGTCATACCTACCCAATGTGCATTATCTCGGTTTTTTTGAAGACCCCAGAAAACTCTATGTGGCCAGCGATGCATTATTGCATCCGTCCATTTATGAACCTTATGGACAAATTGTAGCCGAAGCCCTGCAATGTGGTACCCCGGTTATTATATCTGATCAGGTGGGTGCTTCTGAACTGGTGAACGAACAAGAAGGTATTATTCTTTCTCCAACAAACCTGTCAGACTGGATAGATGCAGTTAACAATTTTAAAAGAACCGATTTTGCGATTTCTGCTACCTTTGCTACCGATAAAAAAATTACTTTAGATTACCACATGGATGCCATGTTGCAGTGGACCGGGGTAAAATAATCAATCCGTATTGACGTTAGGTAGCTCATGATTGTTCGATTATTCGCACTTTTTCTATTTTATTTAGCCACGTTTACTCTTTCGGCGCAGGATAAATTTATTACGGTTGAAGGCTTGGTGAAACCTGACGATGCCCCTACAACAACTGTTACCATTGTTGTTTCAAAAGGTGGAAAAAATAAAAAAACATACACTTCCAAGCCCGATGGGAGATATAAGTTGGAATTAGATTTTCAATCGGTGTTTGATATTGAATTTATTCTCAACGGATATGTTACCCGTAAATATGTAATTGATACCAAGGTCCCTAAAGAAATATTCGAAGAAGGATTAATGCCTTTTTTTCTAGATGTGTTATTATTTAAGCCGATGGATAATTTATCCGAGGAAACGGGACGTATTAAGTTTGATGAACGAGAGTATTCGCTGGTTTTGGAACAAGAACATTTAAGAACCCTCAAAGCCCAAGAGAAAAAAGTAGAAGCCATAAAATCAGGGAATGAACAATATTTGGCCAAGCTGGAGGAAGAACGTAAACGAAAAGAAGCCGAAGAAGCCCGCTTGAAGCGTGAAGCTGAAGAAAAACGGTTGAAAGAGGAAGAAGAAGCCCGATTGAAGCGTGAAGCCGAAGAAAAACGGTTGAAAGAGGAAGAGGAAGCCCGATTGAAGCGTGAAGCTGAAGAAAAACGGTTGAAAGAGCAAGAAGAA
>CALEWF010000236.1 GCA_937925455.1 uncultured Flavobacteriales bacterium
GCACTGTGGGCTTCGCCCCTGCGGGCTTTCCACTACCATCCCCGGCAGATTTGAAGGAGAGATGTTTTTTCAAACCTATAAGGTCTTCAAATACCGTATAGGTTTTGATTTATCCCTAAATATGCAATAGAAAACCGGATATAATGCAAAGTCATTTTCATTTCTGTACAAAAGCCGATTCTATGAAGTAACCACCTGGGTTCAACCAATTTTGCTTCAATTGCAATAACTGTTATTTCAGATGTTTTTTTAATTGGTTTATTGATCTGTGCCCTCTGTGGTGAAAAAAAGTTTAACCGCAGAGAACACAGAGTAACACGGAGAAAAAGAAGAAAACATCTCTGTGCCACTCCGTACCCTCTGTGGTGAGAAAAAAAGTTTAATCACAAAGAACACAGAGATATACGGAGAACACAAAGAAAATGAAAGTAAAAACACAAGGTATTGCTCTGTGCTATCTATGGTTATTTATGTAACACGAGATTTTTGCCGGCATTATTGCATCTTTCTCTTTAGTTAAAAGCCCCACAGTTTTTGAATAAGTCAAAATGAACAATATGAATTGAGGCATTCGGGCTACACACCGAGGAAACTATCTATAAACGCTTCAATAAACTTACAAAAGCTGTAAGTAGTAGAATTCAGAAGATTAACTGGTTTGAGTAAATTAACGTTAGAATGTCGGGGTGGCAAGATTCGAACTTGCGACCTCCTGCTCCCAAAGCAGGCGCGATAACCGGGCTACGCTACACCCCGAGCGGTGAGGGGGGGATTCGAACCCCCGGTACAGTTTCCCGTACGGCAGTTTAGCAAACTGCTGGTTTCAGCCACTCACCCACCTCACCAAAATGATTAGAACAATACTTTTTAATTAGTCTGTCAGGTGTTGGTGGATAAATAATCTTTATACCAATGTGCCTGAAAGAACTAAATAAAGCAGACAAAGATAATCAAACCCTGTATGCTTGCAAATTTTTTTAGTGTTTATGAAAAAGGCGTGGAAGCTGTTCCACGCCTCGATTGTTTTTCAACTTTAACTTATTCTGCAACGACTTCAAACTGAAAATCAACTTTAACTTCTTTATGCAGATTAGCGGTAGCTGAATAAGTACCCGTTGTTTTAATATTATCGTCTTTAATAACGATAGACTTTCTTTCAATGGAGAAACCAGCATTTTTAAGAGCTTCTGCTAGCATAACGGTATTTACAGAGCCGAAAATTTTACCGTTTTCTCCAACTTTAGCAGCCACTTTAATAGAAGCCTGTTGTAATTTTTCTGCTGTTGTCTTGGCTTCATCAAGCAATTTTTGAGCTTTATGAGCCTGCTGCTTCAAGTTTTCTTTCAGTACTTTAAGATTAGCTTCAGTAGCTGTTACCGCCAAACCTCTGGGTAAAAGAAAATTACGGGCATAACCATCACGTACTTTTACAACGTCGTTTTTATAGCCCAAATTTTCAATATCCTGCTTTAAAATTATCTGCATAATTCTTATTATTTTAACATATCACCAACATAAGGTAAGAGCGCTAAATGCCGTGCTCTTTTAACCGCCTGAGAAACTTTTCGCTGATATTTCAGTGAAGTACCTGTAAGACGACGAGGAAGAATTTTACCCTGCTCGTTAACCAATTTCAATAAAAAATCGGGGTCTTTATAATCTATGTATTTAATTCCCGCTTTTTTGAACCGGCAGTACTTGTCTTTACGTACTTCAATAGGCGGAGGCGTCAGATAACGAATTTCTGACTGATTTTCCTCTTTTACATTGAAGCTTTGAATTGTTGTTTCGTTGCTCATCATGTTTAAATCAACTTCTTTATACTACATTATTTAGCTTTAGCTGCTAATTTTTCTCTACGTTTAATACTATACTCAATAGCATTTTTGTCCATGCGAAATGTAAGGAAACGTATTACCCGCTCATCCCTTCTGAATGTAAGCTCTAACTTATCAATAAAAGAAGGATCTGCTTGGAATTCAAACAGCTGATAGAAACCGGTAGATTTTTTCTTTATGGGGTAAGCCAATTTTCTTAACCCCCACATTTCATCATTGATGATAACACATCCGTTTTCTTTCAGCAATTCCCTGTACTTTTCAACCGCTTCTTTTAATTGTTCATCACTTAGAACAGGAGTAAGGATGAACACGGTTTCATACTGATTAGCCATTCAATCTATTTTTATCCGTTTAAAAATTGGGCTGCAAATATATGTATAGATTCTCTCATTTCCAAGGAAATGATAGAATTTTTAACCTTAGCCTTTAGATTTAATTTCTAAAAAAAGCATCAGCTAAAGTTAAAAACCATACTTACAACACATTAAAACAGGGCATTACAGCCCTGTTTAGTAGCGGAGACGGGAGTTGAACCCGTGACCTCAGGGTTATGAATCCTGCGCTCTAACCATCTGAGCTACCCCGCCATATTCCCTGTTATTAAAAGATCAATACCAGAACTTTTAATTTTAAGGGGGTGCAAATATACATGAATTTATGAATTCAATCAAACCTCTTTCGTAAAATTATTTTTGATTTTGATAGCAGAAAAATTAACATTTTTTTTTCGGAATATGATTTTTTTTATATTGGCTTCAATTTTAAGTGGTTTATGGCCAAGAAAATTATTAAAAAAGCAGCGAAACCTGCCAGGAAGTCAGGAGTTGCATCCAAAGCCAAGAAAAAAGTAGGTTCTGTAAAAGTGCCGTCAACTAAAAAATCAAAAGCTACAAAAAAATCGGCAGCTACAAAACCTGTCAAAGCATACAAATCTACCATAAAGAAAAAAAATGCGGCAGCTGTGAAAGCTAAAAAAACAGTTGTAAAAAATACATCTAAAGCAAAACTGGAAAAGAATAAAGCAGCGGCGGCTGATAAGAAAACTGTTGCAAAAAAAACAGAGAAGTCGGTAAAAAAAACGGTTGCAAAACCTAATATAAAAGGTACATCTGCTAAAACAAAAAAAGCAGCTAAGCCTACTACCAAAACAAAAACCATAAAAAAAGCTACATCTAAAAAGACTGTGGCTGCTAAACCTGTAAAGACAAAAACGGAAAAGGCTAAAAAAGCAATTAAACCCGTTGCAAAAAAAACAACTAAAACATCACTGGTAAAAAAATCAAAAGCTGATGCAGACCCAAAAGTATCATCATCAAAAACCAAAAAAGTTGCAACAACCAAGAATAAAAAAGTAGTTACTAAAAAAAATACTACTACTTCCAGTGTTTCAACCTTGAAAAAGTCTGCAATTCCCAACACAGCCACAACAAATAAAAATACTAAAAAAGAAACAGCCCCCCCTGCATCCAAAAATCAAGTAGAAGTTGTAGAAAAAGTAGAGAAAATTAAACAGTCGTTGCCTGTTTCAAAAAAAGAAGAAAATGTTGGTAAAGCAGAAACTAATAATAAATTATCTGCAACGCAAAGTGCTGAACAAGCTGCATCAAAACCCAAGCCTGATCGCCCAACAAAAACTACTAAACCATCCCGCAAAAAAAAGGAAGAAGAGGAAGATGGACCAAGTACAAAAGATTTAGAAATTCTAGATCTTCCAGATTTCATGATGCGTCCATCGAAAAAGGATAAAAAAGAGCCGCAGCGACAAATTATTCGTACCATGCCTGTTGAAAAAGAAGTGATTCATCAACATAAAAATGAAAAAGTTGAATTAAATCCTACCGTGGTTAGAACCAATAATAAAATAAAGATTGAATTGGAATACATGATCAAATCTTCGCCACGTATTCTTTATAACTTTTTAAGTACACCCAGCGGACTTAGCGAATGGTTTGCCGATGATGTGAATATACAAAACGGTATTTATTCGTTTTTCTGGGAAGACTCAGAAGAAAAAGCGCGTTTGCTGGTAGCTCGTGAATTTGACTTAGTTCGGTTTAAATGGTTATCTACTGAAAATGATGATACTTATTTTGAAATGCGTATTAAAATTGACGAACTAACCGGCGATGTGGCTTTAATTATTACTGACTTTGCTCCCAAAGATGAACTTCAGGAAGTACAGATGCTGTGGGATGCACAAATTCACGACTTACAAAAAGCCTTGGGTTCATAAAAAAAAGCGGCTTAGGGCCGCTTTTTTTCGTGTTTCTATATTTACCTGCCTTGTAAAAACCTGTTTAATTCGTCTTTCGAAGTACTAAAGGTAAACACATCATTTACCCGGTAGTAATTTTCTTTATCTATGCAATAAACATAAGCAAACTTTGCCAAATCAAGTTTGTTATCTTCAAAAGTAAATAATTGAAAGATTCCAATAATTTGTTCTACAGTAAAACATTTTTTGGCTTGAAGAGCCTGTTTGGCCACATTTACCTTGGTGCTAGCAAATCGTTCTTTCTCTATGCTTGATTTAATTTGACTGTAATCTGTATTACTTACCGTACAAGTAGGCTGAACAACTATAGGAGGAGTTACAACCTGGGTTCCATAAAGTGCATTGAGAAAATCATTTATCAAAGGTTGTGAGGTTAAAACAAACTTTGCATACTCATAATTCCCCTTATCATACACCCGCTGAATGCCCTGTTTTATTACATCCAAACGCATGGTTTCCATAGAAAAAACAGTTGCCAGGCGCATGATCTATGCTGTTGTAAAACAGTTGGCATTTATAATGGTTCGAGTGTAATCCAATCGTTCCTGCGCGGTCATATTACTAATCAGCATATGTTGAACATGTCCATTTACAATTGCATCAGAAACTGGCATATTGCACTGTGTAATGCCAATATATCCATTGACTTCCGGATATGGAAGGGGGGATACACAATCATGTTGTTTTGAATGATGGCTGTATTACTACCTGTGTATATCGGTAAATTGGGAGTTACCGGTTGAAGTATTTGCTGCCTAGCCTGAGTAAGAAAATCATGCAACCTGAATACGGTAGAAAAAAATGCAAATACATCATACACTTCATAAAAGTTATCTTTATCTGTAGTATTGGCATATGCAATTTTGCAAAACTCCAGTTTATCAAAATCACTATTCAATGCTAATGCTACTTGCTTTACCTGCCATGAGTTCAAACAGTTTGCCTGAGCCAAGTTCCGAGCTTGATTATATCGAGAAGTGGCATCAAAGGTTGCGTTAATTTGATTAAGCCTCTGCTGAAACAGTGAGTTTGAAATTGGGGTGGTACAATTTTGAGTAAATATCGAAATATGCAATCCCAGCGCTGCAAGAATAACCAAGTAAATTTTTTTCATAATAATAAATTTATCATATAATTTTCAAAGTTTGTGCCAATTACGATTTGGTTTCATTCCATGTACGGTAACTGGTATTTTGAATGGGTCTATCAGGTTCAGGCGTTGTAAGTGGCTCGCAGACTTTTAATGTATTTCTACATTCTTCCGGAAGTTTTTGATAAAGCAGTGTACCTTCTGTTTTCCATTGTATCATTTCATCCGAAACATCTTTTACAATTTTTCCGGGATTTCCAACTACAATTTTTCTATCAGGTATTTCAGTATCTGCAGCTATAAAAGTGAGTGCCCCCACAATACATTCTTTTCCAATTTTCACACGATCCATTACCACAGCATTCATTCCAATCAGGCTGTTTTCTCCAATTTCAGCTCCATGAATAATTGCTCCATGCCCTATATGCGCATTTTTACGTAATATCACCGTTACCCCCGGAAACATGTGCACTGTACAGTTTTCTTGCACATTGCAACCATCTTCAATAATTATCTGCCCCCAATCGCCTCGCAAGGCAGCCCCCGGACCGATGTAAACATCTTTTCCAATTATGACATTTCCGGTAACTACCGCCTGTGGATGGACAAAAGCAGAAGGATGTACTACTGGTTTAAAGCCGTTAAATTCGTATATCATAATTGTATTTAATTTCACAAATGTCCAATATAAATTACAACCTTCATGTTTCGTTGTAAATTTTTATTTGCATGGGTTGATCCTAAATTTCTATAGCTAATAACTAAAAATTCCTATTGACTACCATAAGAAGTTTATTCTAATTAGATATTGGGGTTATTCCAATAACAAAGAAAAGAGTGGAGATGGAAGTAAGCATGTAAGCCGCATCTACGTCTATTGTATTGAAATAGTAGATGACATGGGTAAAGAATATACATTCCGAGGAATGATCAATTTAATTCGCTAATTACGCTTTTTCAAGTATCACTGCGTAGCCCTGCCCCACCCCAATACACATAGTGCACAAAGCATAGCGTTTGCCAGTTAAAGAAAGTTCAAGGGCTGCAGAATAAGTAATTCGAGCGCCCGACATACCCAGCGGATGCCCCAATGCAATGGCTCCGCCGTTGGGATTTATGCGTTCGTCTTTATCATCCAAACCTAACATTCTGGTGCATGAAAGCACCTGTGCTGCAAAAGCTTCATTAATTTCTATCACATCCATTTGATTTAATGTAAGCCCTGCACGTTGTAATGCTTTTTTACTGGCTTCCACCGGCCCGATGCCCATAATTCTCGGTTCAACGCCCACTACAGCAGATGCAACTATTCTTGCTTTGGGTGTTAAATTAAAGTTGCGAATTGCTTCTTCTGATGCTAACAACATCGCAGCTGCTCCATCATTTAATCCGGATGAATTTCCAGCTGTTACAGAACCATCGTTCTTAAAAGCCGGACGAAGTTTTGACAATGCTTCGAGGGTTGTATCTGGTTTTACAAATTCATCTTCTATAAAAAGTTTGGGTTCTCCTTTTTTCTGAGGAATTTCTACCGGTATGATTTCTTTGGATAATCTTCCATTTTTTTGGGCTTGGGCAGCTTTTTTCTGTGACCACAAAGCAAATTCGTCTTGATGTTGCCGTGTAATATCTGTATAGATTTCGAGTAAATTTTCAGCAGTTTGCCCCATACCATCCGTTCCATACATGGCGTGCAATTGGGGGTTTATAAACCGCCAACCAAAACTAGAATCGAACATTTGAGCATCGCGGCCAAATGGAGTTGAAGTTTTGGAAATCACCCAAGGTCCGCGTGTCATACTTTCTACCCCTCCGGCAACATACACATCTCCATTTCCGGTTTGTATGCCTCGTGAAGCTGCAATCACAGCCGACATACCTGAAGCACATAAACGGTTAATTGTTTCTCCAGGTACTGTATAAGGCAATCCGGCTAAAAGCAATGCCATGCGGGCCACATTTCGATTATCTTCACCGGCCTGATTAGCGCAACCCATGATCACATCTTCAATTACTGCCGGATCAAGCGATGGTTGATTATTCAATAATTTTTTGATAGTCAGGGCCGCCATATCATCTGGCCTGATACTGCTTAATGTACCTGCAAAATTTCCAATGGGGGTTCTAACTCCGTCAATGATATAGGCTTGTTTCATAGTTTCTTAAATAATGTGTCAAACTTACATATTAAATTTTATACCCTGATGAATAAAAACAAAAACCCGCCCAGCTGCTCTCCGGGCGGGTTTTGAAGATATGTAAACCGGCACTGCTTACATACGATTTTAAATATTAATCTTTTTTTCCAATTCTTCCATGTAAGCCTTGAATCGTTTATCAGTATCCATAAGATTGTTCACTGTTTTGCAGGCATGCAATACAGTAGCATGGTCTTTTCCACCACAACGTGCACCAATGGTTGCTAACGACGACTTAGTATATTGTTTAGCAAAATACATAGCAATTTGACGAGCCTGTACCACTTCACGCTTTCTGGTTTTTGACTTCATCAATTCAATAGGAAGGTCGAAATAGTCACAAACGACTTTCTGAATGTAATCAATAGAAACTTCGCGGGCATTGTTCTTCACGAACTTGTCAATCATCTTTTTAGCCAAGTCAATGGTAATATCTTTTTTATTCAATGACGACTGGGCGATTAAAGAAATCAATGCTCCTTCCAATTCACGAATATTGGTAGTGATACTGTAAGCCAGGTATTCTATAACGTCTTTAGGAAGTTCAATACCGTCGTTATAAAGTTTCTTCTCTAAGATAGCTATTCTGGTTTCCAGTTCTGGAACTTGTAAATCAGCAGAGAGCCCCCATTTAAAACGGGAAAGCAATCGCTGCTCCATGCCCTGAAGTTCTACCGGAGGTTTATCTGAGGTAAGAATAATTTGTTTCCCGTTTTGATGTAGATGATTAAAGATGTGGAAGAATACATCCTGCGTCTTTTCTTTTCCGACAAAGAAATGTACATCATCAATGATTAATACATCCACCAACTGATAGAAGTTGATAAAATCATTTTGACTTCCGTTTTTTACGGCATCAATAAACTGATTGGTGAATTTTTCGGAAGGAACATAAAGAACCGTTTTGTTCGGGAAATTCTTTTTTATTTCAATACCGATGGCATGCACCAAATGGGTTTTACCTAAACCAACACAGCTGTAAATCAACAATGGATTAAACGATGTTCCACCCGGATTTTTTGCTACGGCATATCCAGCAGAACGTGCTAAACGATTACAATCTCCTTCAACAAAATTTTCGAATGTATAATTGGGATTCAGATTTGAATCAATATTTACTTTTTTTAGGCCCGGAATGATAAATGGGTTTTTGATGGATTTGCTGCCTCCTAAATCCAGGGGCATGTTTACACTAGGATTGGCTAAAGCTTTTTTGTCAGTGGTTGGAATTTTTACTGAATACGGTTTAGTTGAGTTAAAGTTGTTCTCCATAATAATACTGTATTCCAGCCTTCCCTCCGGACCCAGTTCTTTACGGATAACTTTTTTCAATAATGTGATGTAGTGCTCTTCAAGCCACTCATAGAAAAACTGCGAGGGAACCTGAATTGTAAGAACATTATCAACCAACTTCAAAGGTTTGATGGGTTCAAACCATGTTTTGAAGCTTTGCGGACTTACGTTGTCTCGAATAATGTTCAAACAATTTTCCCAAATTTCATGGATGTCTTTTGGCATAGTTTTACGTAGGGTTTTAAACGTTAGTACATAAATATATTGTTGGTTGGTTTTATATCACGCTTATTGACAAAAAAAAGGGATGATGTTTCCCTTTTTTTTTGCATAACTCAAAAGCGTGAGGCAAATATTAGCATAAAAAAGAGTAAAAAAAAGTGGAACTCATATTGTTTTTTTAAAAATTTTATACAGTGCATTTGTTGTGTTAAAATCTTTGTCAGAATCGCAAAAAATTATATCAATTCTTCCCAAAAAAAGCCCTCCCCAACCCACCTGATTGATTATTACTTTTTTCCCCTCCGCATTCTGTATTTCTACAGGTTGGTCCAAAAAAGTATGTGTATGCCCACCAATGATTATATCAATGTTTTGGGATTGTGCTGCTAATGTTTTATCTGACACTTTTTTGGTTGCATATTCAAATCCCAAATGAGATAAACAAATCACCAGTTGACATTTATGGTCATGCTTTAATTGCGTTGCCATGGCATTAGCCTTGGTGATGGGATCCAAATATTGAATATCGCCATATAATCTAGGGTCCACTAATCCTGTAAGCTCCACTCCTACTCCAAATATTCCTACCCGAATTCCATCCATTTCTTTAATTACATATGGTTTGATTTTATCTTTCAACATAGTGTTGCTTACATCATAATTTACATTTACAAACGGAAAAGCAGCATGCGGAAGTTGCTTCACCAAACCCTCTATCCCATTATCAAAATCGTGATTACCGAGGGTAGCCACATCATACTTTAATTTGCTCATTAGTTTAAACTCCAATTCTCCACCATAGAAATTAAAATAGGGAGTGCCCTGAAAAATATCTCCGGCATCAAGCAATAAAACATGCGGTTCTTGTTGCCTAATCATCTCTACTAAAACAGCCCTTCGTGAAAACCCACCTTCGCCGGGAAACTGCGGGTCATTAACAGGAAATGGATCAATTTGACTATGGGTATCGTTGGTATGCAAAATAGTAATTTTACGCCATCCTCTTTTTCGAAGTACTTCGGCAGATAGCCCAACAGGATTTAATGCCATCCAACTTGCGGTTAGCGCAATAGATGATAGGAAAGATTTCCGGTTCATTGTATAATTTGTAAACGTTGATCCAGTTTTGATTCTATTACTTGTGTTTCTTTGATGTAATTTATAATCATATCCCGTAATTTAATTCCTGTAGCAACTCTTCCTACAGACTCTTTAAAAAAATCCATATTATCACCGCCATTGGCTAAATAATCGGAAGTAATGATGATGTAAGATTCTTTGTTTGAAGCTAAGCCTCCTGTTATGTTGAGGATGGTTCCATCAGTTTTGGCCATCATAGTAAAACCGGCAATAGGCTGAGGTTTTTGAGTAAGATAATAGAGTAATTTTTGTACAGCACTGGATTTAATCTCTACCAATACTACTTCGTTTTCAAAAGGTGCCAATGAAAAAATATTACCACGCGTGATGTTGCCTTTAGGAAGTGAAGACCTTAATCCTCCAATATTGAGCAAACATGCATCTGCCTTCAATCCTAAGCTTTGCGTTACTGTTTTAAAAACTAAATCTGATACAAAATTTCCCAACAAAGTTTCTGGTTGATCTTTTTGTTTGGGCATTTCTACCAACGAATGACCTATCACTTCATTCATTTGCGCCTGCATATCATTACGATATGGAGCTATGATTGAATCGTAGGTAGGATTAGATTGCACATCGCTCCCGGCAGATATTTTGGTATATGTAATATCACTCACACGCCAGCTAGGAGCGCATGCCTGAAACATCAATGAAAACGCAATAAACGATGCTAATCGAAAAAAACTTGTCACAACAATCCATTTAAGGGGAGAACAAGATACTAAAATTACAGTAATTTTGGGGTATGAAACATTTAAAAACAGTTATCTATAGTGTTTTTTTCACACTTATTTTCAACATAAGTTTAGCTTCTCAGATTATTCGAGTAACACCCGACCGATTTGCCGAAATTATTGCTGACACTACCATCCAAAAATTAGATGTTCGAACGGAAATTGAATACGAAATAATTGGCCATATAGAAGGGTTTATTCAAATCAATAGTATTAGTAAAAACTTTGAAAGAAAAGTTCTTCAAACTTTAAATCCTAATCAGCCGATAGCAGTATATTGCATGAGCGGACACCGAAGTGCTGATGCATGTAAAAAGCTGGAAAGAATTGGTTTTAAAACAATTTACGAACTGAATGGAGGGATTATACAATGGCTCGCAATTGGCGGAAAGCTAGAATAGATTACCGAATGCGATCTACGGAACGCACCAAATCTTCATCTTTTTTTATGGCCCGTTGAGCCATAAATATCCACCACATGCTTACTACCGGAAAAATCAGGCTTAAGGGATGCGCCTTAGATATTACCTCGGGTAGTGGAATTTGCAAATTGGTTGTTATCCATACCAGTGCCAGAAAAATAATCAGTACTTGAAGTATGTATATCGAATAGCATAACCTAATTTGTTTTTTTCTGTCTTTATACATAAAAATAACAATTATCGTAGCTATGATTGCCAGGGATATGGAAAACAAGATCGGCCAAGGAGCAGGCTTGGTTACTGATGCACCTGAAACATCTGTAAGAGATTGCGTAAAAGCATACACACGAAGATTCAAATCCGGTTCATTAAGAGAAAATATCGGTAAAAAAGCCATCCCTACATTAAATAAAATAGCCATGAGTAAATAAACCGATTGAATACGCTGAATCATATCACGAATTTTGCAACAATTATACAGGTTTTTATAGTTCAATTCTAAAAATACATTCTATGAAAATGGAATTTTGAATAAAATTTGTCAATTCAAACTTTATATGTAATATTGCGGTGTAATCAATCGAAAAATAATTGCCGAAATTCTTTTGGCAAAGTAGTCACCAAATCATTTAATATACCTTTTAAATTAAAATTCAGAACATAATTTATTGTTTCATGTACGATTTATCCATGCTTAGAGAAAAGCTTTTGCCTGAATTGAAAGAAATTGCCAAAAGCTTAAAAATTCCGAAGTATCATTTCATGAAAAAAGATGAATTGATACAGGTGATTCTTGAGAAGCAATCCCACACTACCGACACAAACAATGCTGAAAGTGTTGATATTACAAATAATTTAGTAAATACATCCCAAGAATCAGGGGAAAATAAAACCAGAAGAAAACGAATTCGGATAGATGCATCCAAACCATCGTTGTTTGAATCTGAAAAACCTAAAATTTTAGATACCGAAGCGGTGTCATCGTTTACCGAAGATGATATCCCTGTGATTGAAGAAACCAATGAAAATACAAGTAATATCACCAATACTTCTGAAGAAACGGCATTAGAAGGATCTTCTACGGAAATAGAAGAAAAAGCTGATGAAGTTCAGCAGGCTCAACCCACAATCAGTGCTACTGGCAATTACCGTAAGTTGCAGGATTTTTACAGTTTTGAAGGGGTGATTGAAAGTGAAGGGGTGCTTGAGATTATGCCTGATGGCTATGGTTTTTTACGCAGTGCTGATTATAATTACCTCAGTTCTCCGGATGATATTTACGTATCCCAATCCCAAATCAAATTATTTGGATTAAAAACAGGAGATACAGTGGTAGGTACGATACGGCCACCCAAGGAAGGAGAAAAATATTTTCCATTGATTAAAATCAAAGAAATTAACGGGATGTCGCCAGAAGAAATTCGCGACCGTGTACCCTTTGATTATCTTACTCCGTTGTTTCCGTATGAAAAAATCAACTTAGTAGGAAATGGACCTAAGCAATCGCTTTCGTTACGGATCATGGATTTATTTACACCCATTGGTAAAGGGCAACGGGGATTAATTGTGGCTCAACCCAAAACCGGAAAAACGGTATTACTCAAAGAAGTGGCCAATGCCATAGCACAAAATCATCCGGAAATTTATCTGATCATTTTGCTGATAGATGAACGACCGGAAGAAGTTACGGATATGGCCCGCAGCGTAAAGGCAGAAGTGATTGCTTCAACCTTTGATGAACCGGCCGACCGTCACGTTAAAATTGCAAACTTAGTTTTAGAAAAAGCCAAGCGATTGACTGAATGCGGACATGATGTAGTGATTCTGCTTGACTCCATTACCCGTTTAGCACGTGCTTACAATACCGTTGCTCCGGGTTCTGGTAAGGTATTGACAGGTGGTGTAGATTCCAATGCATTGCAAAAACCCAAAAAATTCTTTGGTGCTGCTCGTAAAATTGAAGACGGCGGCTCGCTTACTATTTTAGCTACTGCTTTGATTGATACCGGTTCTAAAATGGATGAAGTAATTTTTGAAGAATTTAAAGGAACGGGTAATATGGAATTACAGCTTGACCGGAAACTGGCTAATAAACGTATCTTCCCTGCTATTGATATCAATGCATCCAGTACCCGCAGAGATGATTTACTGGTAAGCAAAGAAACAATCAACCGAATGTACATATTGCGTAATCACTTAGCCGATTTCAATACTGTGGAAGCCATGGAATTTTTAATGGATCGAATTAAGTTTACGCAGACTAACGAAGAATTTCTGCTTTCAATGAATGGCTAATTGTATTTCGTATTTTCATGAAAGCATGGAAAACAGGGTTGATTTGCGCTGCAAGTTACATGGCCATTAAATTGGTATTATTTGCTGCCAATTTGCAACATGTAGTTCTACAAAATTTTCCGGTTGCCCCTTTGTTAGTTATTACATTTACAGGGATTGTTTACGCCATTCTAAAATATAAAGATGCCGGAGTTTTTTCTGTTATTGAAGCTTTTAAAGAAGGCGCCCGTGTTGCATTGGTAACTGCCGTGCTTTCTGCAGGGTTTGTTTATTTATACTATACGTTGATTGATCCTGACTATTTGGAAATACTCCGTATTAAACGTTTGCAAGAAGCTCAGGGAGTATTGCAAGGAGAAGAACTGGAAAATTTTAAAAAAGCAACTGAGTTTTTTAATAGTGCCGGCACACGTGCATTATTTACCCTTTCTGGTATGACCATTTTTGGTTTATTAAGTTCGTTGGTTGTAGCATTGATTACTCGCTATACTTTGATAAGAAAATAATTTACCCCAAAATTGGCAATAGATTTTTTTAACCCAAATTATGCATTAGAATTGTTTTATAGGGGGGCAGATTCGCCCGCTGCCCCAATCTGCTGCGGATGGAAGTGAAAAGCCCGCAGGGGCGAATGCCGCAACGCAAGGAGCAGCGGGGCTGAGGGCACGAAGACACCGCTGCGACTATGCGATGCGTGCATGAGCCCCGAGGACTTGTAACGGACAGCCGCTTT